>JAASTL010000142.1 GCA_021767305.1 Piscirickettsiaceae bacterium
AACGATTGTAAAAAATGTACTGTTTTTAGATTTCATATCATCATTTCTCATGAGTTGTTCACCATTATCCGTTGAGTTTGCTGTTTTTCTTAAAGTCACATCACTAATCGCATCATTCTTTGCAGGTTCCGGCATCACTTCCTCTGCAGCACTTAACCAATCATTTAAACTTGGGTTTGCGGAATCAGTCGTTCCGTCAGAAGAATTTTGAGAAATCTTCCCTGCTTTGGCTTCAATCTCTTGAAGAATCTGAGCTCTTTGTGCTTCTAGATCAGAAATCGTCGTTTTTGTCATGATTTTCCCTAAACTGCCAGCGGCTAAATTGTTAGTAGACTAATAAATAGTCGGCTAATTAAGTTAAAATAGCTTTTTTTAATTTTTATTGGATACTTAAGCATGCCAGATATGGAGAGCGTGGGTTCAGCCCTTTTAATTACCTTAGCATTACTAACTGTAAGTATTTCCGTTGTCGCTTTTTTAATGTGGATGTTATACAAGTTTTTCAAAAATAAAGATGAAAAATAAATTTTGAACTTTTTTGCAACCTGCTAATCGCTAGCTGAAGTTCTAACTTTTAATTTCTCCATCCACATATTTCCAGAGACCGTTATTGTCCTTAAGAAAATAACTCGTTTCATGTAATGAGCCTGTTTGCTTACTATTTTCTAGCAGGTTCCCGAATTCATAATAAGCAATAAAAGTTACCCAGCCCTGCTGGTCCTTTTTACGCCCTTTTTTGCGGCCATTAATATTGAGTTTTGTCCACTTAATTGATTCATCAAAATCAATTTGCATAGGCCGTGTTTCTTGACTCCAAGTAGCTAACAAATAATCTGCTAAATGCATTTTAAAAGCTACATAGCGGGAGCGCATCAACTCTTCAGCAGTCAAAGCTTCTCGCTGGTATTGGTGCAATTCATAACAGCAGTCTTGGTAACGCTTGCCTGAACCGCAAGCGCACTCTTGTTCCAGTAGTTCAGCTTTTAAAAGTGACATTAAACATGACTCTCAATCTTAAACTTAGCAAAATAGCCGCCAAACTCAAACCTAATACAATACCAAGCCAAAATCCAGCCACGCCTAACACTGGCGTTATTAAATCGGTAAAGGTCATTATATAGCCTAAACCAAGCCCTATTCCCCAATAACTCAACAGTGTGACCCACATCGTTATCTTAGTATCATGCAGGCCTCTTAAGGCACCCGCTGCGGTAACCTGAACAGCGTCAAAAACCTGATACATGGCAGCAAAAATTAATAAAGTGGTTGCCAACTTTATGACATTGTCATCAAAACTATAGAGTGCAACAATTTCATTACGTAAAAAGAAACTAATTAAGGCTAGCAAAGTTCCGATTAATATTGCCCAACTAAAGCCGGTGATTAATATTTGACGAGCTAGATTGGCGTCACTCATACCGTAAGATTTTCCCATGCGCACGGTAATTGCCATAGCAAAACTTAACGGAATCATAAAGGCTAAAGAAGTAAAGCTAATGGCAATTTGATGTGCCGCAATGACGGTGGAACCCAAAACCGCAATAAATAAAGCAATAAAACTAAACATGCCGACTTCAAACAGCAAGGCCAAGGAGTTAGGAAGTCCTAATTTTAGAATGGGTTGAATCCCTTCTTGCCACTGCCATTTGGTTAAGCTAAAACCATTTTTAAGTTTAAAAAAAACGGCTAGATGTTTGTTTTTAAACACATAAGCTAAACCAATAAAAAACATTGACCACATCACTATGGCACTGGCTACACCACAACCGGCAGCGCCCATCGCTTCAACAGGGCCGAAACCATAGATAAACACCGCGTTGAGTGGAATATTCATAAAAAGCGCAATAAAGCTAATCCACATAGTGGGTAAGGTCTGCTCCATGCCTTCCCAAAAAAACCTGAGCACTTGGTAGAGTGCAACACCGGGTAAACCAATGGATATATACAAAAGATAATCTGAAGTCAGGGCAAAGACTTTAGGCTCAAGGTTGAGTTGCTCAAGCAGAATATCCATATTCACCAGAACTAAAATCGATAGCAAACCTAATGGAATGGCTAGCCATAAACCTTGAGAGAGATACAAGCCAACCGTGCTAGATTCTTGACGATTATGAGCCCTTGCAACCAGAGGCGTTAAAGCTAAAAGAACACCAGTAGAGAAGATAAAGACCGGTAGCATGATATTACTACCCAGCCCGATAGCGGCTAAATCCTGGGTACTTACCCAGCCCGACATAACGGTATCAACGACTCCTAGTCCGGTTAAAGCGAACTGCGCCAGCAATATAGGTAAGGCGAGTTTTAAAAGGCTTTTACTCTCTTTAATAAAATCGCTAGAACGTAGAAAAGAGTAAATTTGATTAGGGCTCATTTTCGAATTTAACGTCTAAGTTAATCTGACTGTTTGCTAGTAGATTTAGCGTCTTTAGGTTTCTGATGAGATGTTTGTGTAGTTGTTTCAGATTCTGTTTTCGCTGATTTTGGATTTTGCTCTGAAGAGGTTTCAGATTGATTCCAATAGGCCTCACCGTGCTCTTTTTCTAATTGGGCTATTTCCTCTTCAGAAAGAGTGGTATTCAAATCGTGGTCTTCAACCGGAATAATCGCCTGTGGAATCAAAAAGATAACAATAAGTTTTAAACTCCAATAGACCAAAGCATAAACCACTATGGCAAGTGCTAACACTAAAGGCAAGCCGAATACCAAATCAACAATTAATGCCTTACCTTCAAAAAGTTTAGCTAATAATGACTTTTCGACAAATGCAAAATAGAGCCAAGCAAACACCGATAAAAGGCTCGCCATAATGGCGTATTTATCCAACCTAGGGTGTATTTTCGAATTTCTAAATAAACAAAACATTAAAACTTAATACCTTAAATCTTAGTAACTTTAGCCTGGTAGTTTCTGGAAAAACAGCCATTGCAATGCCAAAAATGTACTCGCTACATTGAATTCCGCCTGCATCAATTTCTGCTTAGCTTCTGCAAACGGCATCACAATGACTTTTATATCTTCATGCTCATCGGCTTTTCCAGAATGGCTTTGTAATTCGCTAGAGTCTATTTCAGCCGCATATAGGTGCAAAATTTCGTCGCAGGCACCTGGGCTTGGATAATACTTTGCGATAAACTCCAAATTATTAATTTGAACGCCCGCCTCTTCTTCAGTTTCTCTAATTCCCGCGGCTTTGGCAGTTTCGCCTGTATCAATCATGCCTGCAACCGGTTCTATCAACCAAGCATTTTCGGCTTGTTGACTGGCCAGTGCATTACGCATTGCACCTGCTCTAAACTGCTCCACCAAAATCACCTTTTGGTTTTTAAGGTCATACAAAAGAACAACTACCGCCTCATTTCGATTAAAGATTTCACGAGATAAAACCGTCGATCTACCACCTTGATATAAGGAGTGTTTGAGCTTAACCTCTCGAAACTCAAAGAAACCTTTATAAATAATATTCTCTTCAAGAACATCAATAGATTTGCTTGAGACATTTAGGGTTCTAGCCACGCTTTATTGCACCTCAATCATAGGTACACGTTGGGTAATGGCACACAGTAGTTCATAACCAATAGTACCGGCATGGTGTGCAATTTCATCCACGGATAAACCTTCACCCCACAACACCACAGGGTCTCCAATCTGCACTGAATCATAGATATCAGTAATATCGACGGTAATCATATCCATAGAAACCCGCCCAACTAATGGACAGCGCAGGTCATTTAATAATACAGGCGTACCCGACGGGGCATGACGTGGATAACCATCACCATAACCGATTGCTACTACAGCAATATGACTATCAATATCAGCAACCCAAGTATTTCCGTAGCCAACAGCTTCACCTTGTTTAACCGACTTAATGGCTATGACTTCAGATTCTAATTGCATAACTGCCTTTGGAGCTGGTGAAAAATCTGCTGAACCCGCTCCGTAAAGAAATATTCCCGGACGAATCCAATCGAAGTGTGATTCTGGGTAATGTAACATTCCAGCTGAGTTGGCTAAGCTTTTAGGAAAGTTATAACGTTCAGTTGTGCTGCTAAACTGTTGAATTTGTTGGTATGTAAAGGCTTTAAAATGATCTGCAGATTCGTCAGCAGAGGCAAAATGCGACATCATATGAATACAAAATTCATTTGCCGAATTTTGCAAACGTTCTACGACTGCATCAATCACATCCGGTTGAAAACCCAACCGATGCATGCCGCTATCAACTTTAATCCAAACACCGAGTTGAATATCAATTTTGGCTTCTAGTAACCAAGCCAACTGATGTTCAGAGTGGATCACTAAATCCAAACGGTTTTGAATCACAACCGGAATTTCAGCAGCACTAAACAGACCTTCCAACAAAAGGATGCGATGTAAAAATCCTTTTTGTCTTAATAAGATAGCTTCATCAACCGATGCGACAC
>JAASTL010000143.1 GCA_021767305.1 Piscirickettsiaceae bacterium
CTTTAGTTGGTTTTTGCTTATTATTCTGCTTATTTTTATGCTTTATCTGGTGTTAAGTTTTTTCAGAAAACTTGATCAACCTCTGTTATTGGCTCCGCTCAGTTTAAGGTGGAAGTTAAAACGCATACGCCAGCAATTTTTACAGGCAAGTAGCGATAATCCGAGTGAGGGCGATCAAGCAAAGCTTTATCAGTGGATTACTCATCTTTCACGTGTTCTGAATAAGGTAGAAAACAGACGTTTGCAACAAAGTGACGTGCCTGAAGAAGTAGAAAAACTCAAACAGGATATCGCGTTTTTTCTGTTCTCTAAATCCATCGTTTCACGTGAAACTTTCTTAGCCCAATTAAACCATGCCAGTGTGTTGCTCAATAAAAGTTTTAGTTTTGGTTTTATTTGCCAATGCATCTGGGAAGCTGTTCAGATTCGACCCAAGCTATCCGTGCCTAGTCAATCTTCGGCAAAAACCACCCGCAGGAAGGTTAATTAATGGAAGCGATATTATTGCAAGGGCTGGTGGCGTTGGGTTGGGCGAATGACCTAGAGAAGGTGTTTTTCAATGCGCCACAGTGGTTATGGTTGTTTTGGTTATGGCCATTATTGTGGCTATTAAGTGCGGTTTTGAGTAAGAAAAGTGCAACTTTGAGTAATCAACATGCGCTTGATGATATAGCTGAACAACGCAGTGAGCAGCAGTTGGTAGCTAAACACAGTTTGATTCACTTAATGGCAAAACAAACAGCAACGGCTAAAGCAGCCATTGGTTTAGGTCATATTTGGCTGCAAATATTGCGAGGCTTATTGATTTTAGTGTTAGCGGTGATTTTGGCAGAACCGGTAGAAAAATCGATTCCTCCTATACAAACCGAAAGCAAAACCGTGCGTGATTTAGTGTTTGTAGTTGAAAGTTCGGCAACATTTTTACTCCCCGATTATATGCTTAATGGGCAGCCTGAAACGCGCATGAATGCGGTAAAACAGGTGTTAGACCAGTTTATTGCAGGGCTGCCGGGTAATCGTTTTGCAGTGACTATTTTTGCCGACCAAGCCTTTACTTTACTGCCTATCACCTATGACCAAACCTTAGCCCGGTTAATGTTGAAAAGACTTAAACCGTATTTGGCTGGGCGTAATGATATGGCAATGGGTGAAGCACTCGGTTTAGCTTTGCAGCAAGCTGAAAAAGGCTTAAATGAGACTCAAAACCAAACTGAAGCTCAGCTATATGATTCATCCGAACGTAAAAAAGTAGTTATTTTGATTAGTGACGGCTTAAGTCGACCTAGTCGTTTAGAACTCACCGAGGCGGTTAATTATGCCAATTGGTTGCAGGTCCCTATCTACACGATTGGCGTGGGTTCAAGCTCAGAGCAGGCAGATCAAAGAGAGTTTAGCGGTCTGCTTTATCAACCTTTGGAGTCAGAGTCTTTACAACAGTTGGCGAGCCAGACGGGGGGTGAGTATTTTCAAGTTGGCAGTGGTGATGAAATCAGTCGGGTATTAGAGCAAATTAATCAATTAGAAGGCACGCTTTACACGCCTCCGCCATTACCACCGCAGTTAATTCCACTCTATAGACCTTTGTTAAGCTTAGCGGCCGCGCTGTTTTTATTTTATTGGTTAAGTCGCATTTTGCTGGTGCGTCAGTCAGCTGCAAAATCGCAACAAGCGGCTGAGGTGGTTGCATGATGGCTTTTTTTGAGGCAATTATGCAAGGCTCATTGGAATGGCATGAGCCTCTGTATTTTTGGGGTCTATTACTACCACTTGCGCTCCATTTGTTACAGAAAACCCTGCAACATACGCAGCGTAACCGTTATGCCGATGCACATCTTTGGCCTTGGTTACAAGTCGAGCAAGCCGGGGCTTTGGGTTTAAAAGGCAAAACTTTATGGCAGCAGCGTCTGAGTAGTTTAACCCGTGCACGAAATATATTAGTGCTGAGTTGGATTGCCTTAATCATTGCTTTGGCAGGCCCGAAGAGTCTAGATCAAGTTAATGCAGAGCAAAGCCGAAATGGGGTGGATGTATTAATTGATATTGATGTTTCACAGTCCATGACTGCAGAGGATGTGCAACCCAATAGACTGCAGTTTGCTAAAAGTTTAAGTGAGAGTTTGGTGAATCAACTGGGTGTGCAAGATCGGGTTGGTCTTAACGTTTTTGCTGGTCAAGCGCACGCGGTTTTGCCCTTAACACATGATTACCAGCTTTTTAAACAGGCTTTAAGAACCGTGCAATATGGGCTTTTACCTTTAAAAGGCAGCTGGCTGGAACTGGCTTTAATACATGATTTACACCTACTCAATCAAAGCGCCCAGCAAGCCAAAGTACTGGTGGTATTAACTGATGGTGCACCGCCTTTCTGGAAAGCGGTTGATCTGCCTGCAGCGATACAAAAATTACCCGAGGCAGAATTGAAAGCGCACGCCAATACCGGCGTAAAAGTGATTTATATCGGGGTAGGGCTAAAAAAGCCAAGCACGATTCCGGATGCAGATCATAAGAGCGGTCAACTCCATGCCAATGGTATTTTGGTTCAGAGCCGGTTAGAGGCTGCACAAATGCAAAAATTGGCTAAACAAACCGGCGGAGTTTATTTGCCGGCTGATGGCTCTGCGGGTTTTATGCAGCGTTTGGTGGCATTGGTAAATCAAGCGGCACAGCAGCAAAATATAAAAACTGAAAAAGCCATCTGGCATGAATACGCCTTGCCGTTTGTGTGGATAAGCTTGGTGTTATTCCTCTTAGCAACCTATGGCCGCTCTATTGTGTTCTTGTTATTTTCATCCATGACAAACTTTTTGACGACTAATAGAGCCAATGGCCGCCACAAAAGTTTTATTATCGCGACATGTTTGGCACTGCTAATGATTCAAGTTGTTGAGCCTAATCCCGCCATGGCAGCATCAATATCCAGCTCTCAGCAAGGAGCGCAGCACGCTATTGACGCTTATAAAGCCTTTAATGCTCAGCAATTTGAAGAGGCTGAAACGCTCTATGATGGATTGCACTCTTATGACGGTTTTTTTGGCGCAGGAAGTGCCGCTTATCGTTTAGGCGATTTAGAGGGGGCTGTGCTGTATTTTCGTCAAGCAGCTTGGCAGGCCACCAGTGAATCTGAGCGGGCTCAAGCTTTGTATAATTTGGGCAATAGTTATTACCAAGCCAACTTATTAGAATTGGCGATAGAGTCCTATGAGCAAGCCCTGATTTATCAATCACCCTATGCCAATGCCGAGCATAATCTGGCACTCGCCAAACAGCGTAAAAAGTTAGAAGAGCAAGGCCAACAAGCTTTGCAAGGGGAAGGCAGTGGCGATGGCGAAGGTGAGGGTGATGGTCAAGGTAAAGGTGATAATGAAGGCGCTTTTTATGGTGGACAGAAGCCAAGCGGAGAACCCGAAGAAGGATTTGGCGGTGATGGTGATTCCGATCAAGGTAGCCGCCATGGCGAACAAATAAATCTCCCGCAAACCGAGCAACTGACCAATTATCGTTTAAATCCCTCAATTGCTAAATTGCGTTTGCAAACCCAGAATAATCAAGACAGTACAAATGCTATTAGTCCAGTGTTACAAAAACAGAGACAGCAACAGCGCGCAGAAAAGTTTGCTCATGAATTGCTCAAAATTGAAGATGATCAAGCACTACTTTTAAAGCGCCTGTTTGAACGCGAAGCCGGATTTGAAGCTCAACAAGAAAAGGCACATGCTATTCCAGGAGTGCAGCCATGGTAAGGTGCTCTTTGCAAGTGTTTCACAAGCTGAGCAATTGGTTGGCGATTATTGTGTTTTGCTGCTCTGCTCTTCTACTCAACCCAGCCCACGGATCAACTAAAACAGCTCAATCCTATCAGCCGTTACTGGGTTACGAAGTCTCGGTTAAACCAACTCAGTTGGTATTAGGTGAGCCCTTACGCTTTTTAGTGACAGGTAAAAACCTAGATCAGGTGTTTTCACAGTTTGATTTGCAGAAGTTAAGCCAAGATTTTGTGATTGACGATATGACTCAGCACTCTACCAGCGTGCGTTTTAAACTTTATCCTTTGCGCAGTGGTCAATTTGTTATTGAAGGGCAAAAAGCGGGCTTTCTCAAAATTCCCGATTTCAATATCGAAGTGTTGTCCAACCCGGATGTCAGCGTGTCTTGGCAGCCACCTGAAAACAAGGGCTATAGTCAGCAAATCCTCAACTGGAAAGCCGAAGTTGAAGTAAGCAACCCCGCCTTTAAGGTAACGTTTCAGCCGCAAGAGTATTATCGAAATGACCAAGCCGAATTACGTTTGCATAAGCAAAGTTTGAATCTTGCTGAGATTCAAGCGAGTAGCCTCTTACATCGCCTACTGCCTGCTACGCACAAAATGATGGCAGCAGTGAATTTACCTGATGTATTACAAGCACAAAATGTTA
>JAASTL010000003.1 GCA_021767305.1 Piscirickettsiaceae bacterium
GAGACGACGAATTTGACGTATGCGGTCAGCCCCAACTTTGTTATCTAAAAGACAACCCAAGGCATAACCAGATTCGGTTGGGTAAGCAATAACACCGTCGCGCTGAAGTATTTCTACAATTTGTTTTAGCAGACGTTCTTGAGGGTTATCAGGGTGAACACTAATATACTGACAATGTTGAGCCACAATCATATCCAATTAAAATAAAATTGCGCGAATTATACGATATTTAGTCTACTATTAAGACGCTTATTTAAGCTTTGATAAGGTATATTTAAATTACACGATCAAGTTTCGGCAAGTTATTGCTGTTATTGAGAAAAGTGTTCCCACACGGGCATGTTTTTAGCCGGCAATGGTGCCAACCAACCCAGGCCTCGCCAAGTGTGCTCAGGTCGGTGAAAATCAGAACCCACTGAGGCAAGTAAATCATAGCGAATCGCTCGATCTGTCATGCCGTCAATATCAGCACTATGGCGTGGTTGATTGACGACTTCAATGGCTTGTCCGCCTGCATTTTTAAAATCTTCAATCAATCGGTTTAATTTATTGCTACTAAGTTTATAGAGTTTTGGGTGAGCAATGACCGCAATGCCTCCAGCAGCGGTTATCCAACTTACAACCTCTTCAAGATCGGGCCATTTGCACGGTTCGTAGCCGACTTTACCTTTTTTTAAATATTTATCAAAAGCTTGCTGTGTGTTCTTAACCAACTTTTCTTGTTGGAGTAGCTGCGCTACGTGGCCTCGCCCCACAACACTTGTATCTACAATCTCATTAAATTTATCTTCGATTGATTCAATATTGATATTAGGTCGAGCTTTTAATCTAGCAATAATGTTTTGCGCACGTTCGACTCTTAATTCACGAATCTGCTGTAAACCCTGTTGAAGTTCTGCGTTGTCGATGTCAAAGTTAAGCCCCACAAGATGAATGGTATGACCTTGCCAAAGACAAGAAGCTTCAACACCTGTAATAAGCTGCACGCCATTTTGCTTGGCATAGTCTTCTACTTGAGGATATGCAGCCGTGGTATCGTGATCTGTAATAGCCAACATTTCAACTTCAAACTTAACTGCTAAGTCTATGATTTCGTGAGGGGTTAAACTCCCATCTGAGGCTGTGGTATGGCAGTGCAAGTCAACTTTCATTATTTGAGCCTTTAATTCCTTATTAAAGCGGGCTAGAATCTCTTTAGTCTATTAGATTTGACTCTTTAAATTAACATAAATTAAGACCTATCCATGAAATTATTATTTGACCTTTTCCCTGTCGTTCTTTTCTTTATCGCTTACAAAATGTACGACATCTATGTTGCCACCGCAGTCATTATTGTGGCTACTATAATGCAAGTCGCTTATGTGTATGCTAAACATAAAAAGGTTGAAAAGATTCATATCATCACCTTGGTGCTGATTTTGATTTTGGGTGGCCTAACTTTAGTGCTACATGATGAAGACTTCATTAAATGGAAACCAACCATTGTTAACTGGGGCTTTGCGTTAGTGTTCTTGGGTAGTCATTATATTGGTCAAAAACCGATTGTTGAACGCATGATGAGTCAGGCGATTAGCCTTCCAAAACAGATTTGGTTTAACCTTAGCTGGCTGTGGATTCTGTTCTTTGTCATTTCCGGTGTGGTTAATCTTTATGTCGCATTTAATTACGACACAGACACTTGGGTCAACTTTAAACTGTTTGGTTTAATGGGAATGACAGTAGTCTTTATAATCATCCAAGGCGTCTATATTAGTCGTTATATTCAAGAATCTGATTCTGAGGCTGAAGCCGCCGCCGTTGCAGATGGACACCATGAAGATGAGTTAATCGAGAGCTTGAAAAAAGAATCTATTAACGAAAATGAAAAAGCACAAGACAAGGTTCAGCTGAGTAACGAAACAAAATAATCATATGCATAAGTTAGTTGCTAAACACTTAATACCGATCTAAATAACAACGATGTAAATAACAAACATCTAAACAACCAGAAAATCCGAGGATAACCATGCTTTACTCCATTTTTGCCTATGACGTTGAAAACAGCCTACCTTTACGTGCTCAAGCACGTCCAGAACATATTGCACGTTTGAAAGCATTGGATGAGTCCGGCAAATTGATTATGGCCGGTCCAAACCCTGCAGTTGATTCAAACGAACCTGGTGAGGCTGGTTTTAGCGGAAGTTTAATTGTGGCTGAATTTGACTCTCTGGCAGATGCAAAAGCCTGGGCTGAAGCGGATCCTTATGTGGCTGCCGGAGTTTATGATCATGTAGATGTAAAACCGTTTAAAAAAGTTTTGCCAGCAGAATAAACAAACAACTATTAAAAAACCATAATAAAAAAATACTCATGAGTAGAGGAAAAACAATGTCTGGAAATGTGGCTTATTTAATTCCTAAAAGAAATCAAAAACTACACTTAGAAGCAGCTGACCCATTAGAAATGGTTGATGTTGAATTTGTCTCAATTCCTCTCTTAGGTTGGACATCTGCTGGTGACCCAATTCAAATGGAATTAGATTACGATACCGTATCCGTGCCTTCTAGCATGGTAAAAAAAGAGACCTTTGCTTTAAGGGTCAAGGGTAACTCGATGATTGAAGAGAATATTCAAGATGGTGATATTGTCATTATTGAACGCCGATCATCAGCAGAGAATGGTGAGTCTGTGGTTGTTCGTATTAATAATGAAGAAGTGACCATGAAAAAACTCTACATCGAAAAATCGGGGGTACGTTTACAACCTGCTAACTCAGAGATGGAACCGATCATTCTTAAAAATGAAGACATTGAAATCTTAGGCATTGTGACTGGTATTCTCCGCCAACCTTAAGCTGTTATTCATAGTAAGCTTCGCGACAAAAGCTTTAAACACTAGTGAATATAGAAAGCTCACATAATTCAGTTAACGAAATAGTTAATGAAACAGTTAATGAGTTCAATAAAATCCAGGGCATTGCAAAGGTATGAGTTCACCTATTAGTATTTTGGTTACCGGCGGTACGATTGATAAAGATTATCAAGCCACAACGGGTGAGCTGATTTTTCCGCAGACTCATATTCATGAACTATTGCAACAAGCCAATTGCACTCTAGATTATGAGCTTAAGGTGTTAATGCTTAAAGATAGTTTAGAGATGCACAACCAAGACCGTGAACTCATTTGGTCTGAGCTTGAACAACTTGTCACCAATAAAATAGTGATTACTCATGGTACCGATACAATGGTTGAGACAGGTATATTTTTACAACAGAAACTACATTCCAATCAAGCTGCTGATAAAACCATTGTCCTAACCGGTGCAATGCGACCATTTAAATTAGGTCGCTCAGATGCGAGCTTTAATATGGGATGTGCAATCATGGCAGCTAAGATATCCAAGCCAGGTATATTTATTGCCATGAATGGTCAATTATTTGAGATTGATAAGGTCAAAAAAAATAAAACTATTGGTGTTTTTGAATCTATTTAATTTATCAAACTCAAATTAGTTGGGTTTGAATTTTAAAACTACCACTCTAAAGAGCGTAAGTATTTAAAAATTTCTTTGGCTGATTTGGGTGGTTTCTCTTCTCGCTGCTCTTTTTGAGCGTTTCTAATCCACTGCCTAAGTTGCTGGCGATCTGCTTGAGGGTAGAGCTCAAGAAATTCATGCATGGCGGCATCACCTTCTTCAACCAAGCGGTCACGCCATTTTTCTAGTTTGTGGAAATGCGCATTTTGCTGTTTTTTCTTAAATTCAATCTCAGCTAATTTTTTTTTAATTAAAACAATTAGGTCTTCATCTTGGCGCAAAATTTTACCTAAATAGAGCTTTTGACGTTTAAGTGCGGGACCTTTATTAATTTTCTTTAAGAGTAAAACCGCTTCAGTAAAGTGCTGAGGTAACTGAAGTTTTTTAATTTGATCTTCTGTCATTTCAGCAATTTGTTCACCTAAATCAGTCACCGCCTGTGCAGCTTTTTTGATATCAGTACGACTTTCAAACTCTTCTTGTTCCCAATCAGGAATGTCTTTTTTCTGCTTTACCCGATTTACGTTACGTGGTCTTACCATTTTATTACCCTTCGTTGCTTGCCATCATGGCGAGCCATTCATCTTCATTTAGGACTCTAACACCCAGCGCTTCAGCTTTGGATAGTTTTGAACCTGCTTTTTCTCCCGCAATCAGGTAATCAGTGTTTTTAGAGACACTCCCGGTGACTTTAGCTCCCAGATTTTCCAGCATCTGTTTTGCTTCAGTACGTGTTTGTTGATGTAAAGTTCCAGTTAATACGATGATCTTATCAGTAAACACGGATTCTGATACAAGCGGTTTGTCTTGTGGATCTGGCCAGTGAACCCCCGCTTTGATTAACCCATTAATCACCTCTGTATTGTGCGCTTGCTCAAAGAAGTGAACAATGTGATCTGCAACCACTTCTCCAACATCATTCACTGCAATCAACTGTTCACGATCAGCTTGCATAATTTTTTCTAGTTTACCAAAGTGCTGCGCTAGGTTTTTAGCCGTGACTTCACCCACCTCAGGGATTCCTAAAGCAAAGATAAAACGTGCCAAGCTCGTTTCTTTAGAAGCTTCAATTGCATCAACGACTTTCTGCGCCGACTTTTCTGCCATGCGTTCCATAGATGCAAGAGTAGCAACATCAAGTTTATAAAAATCATCTGGATGTTTAACAATTTCAGTATCAGCAAGTTGAATAATCAGCTTATCGCCTAAACCTACAATATCCATCGCTTTTCTTGAAACATAATGCTGTAGTGCTCTTTTACGTTGTGCCGGGCAGTACAAACCTCCTGTGCATCGGTAAACCGCTTTATCTAGCTCTTTGACCACTTCAGAACCGCACTCTGGGCATGTATCCGGCATTGTAAATTTGACTGTTTGTGCGGGTCTTTGCGCAATGACTGGACCAACCACCTCTGGAATAACATCTCCGGCTCTACGAACAATGACTTTGTCGCCAATTCTTACATCTTTACGATCAATTTCATCTTGGTTGTGTAAAGTGGCATTGGATACAACAACCCCTCCTACTGTGACGGGTTCTAATCTGGCTACTGGGGTTAGAGCACCTGTGCGCCCTACCTGGACGTCAATACCGAGTAAATCAGTCCATACCTCTTCTGCAGGGAATTTGCGAGCAATCGCCCAACGCGGTGCTTTTGCAGTAAAACCAAGCGCTTCATAAGTGTCTAAATCATTGACTTTATAGACAATACCATCAATTTCATAAGGTAAATCGACTCTTTTACTCTGCAATTGGGTGTAATAATCTTGCATGCCTTCTGCACCGACTACTACGGCTGATTCCGGATTAAGTGGCAACCCCCAAGAACCAAACTTTTTCAGCGTTTTGTCGTAGCTGTCTGGCTTAGTCCATTCAGAACTAATTTCTCCCCAGCCATAGAGGTATAAACTCAGATGTCTTTGCGCAGAGATTTTAGGGTCCAGCTGCCTTAATGTACCTGCCGCCGCATTACGCGGATTAGCAAAAACCTTCTGCCCTAGTTCTTGTTGTTTAGCATTCAAATTAGTGAATGTTCTTTTCGACATGAAAACTTCACCACGCACTTCTAGCACGGCAGGCCAATTATTGCCTTGAAGCTTTAGCGGCACACACTGCATGGTTCGAACGTTATGCGTTACATCCTCTCCCGTCAGTCCATCTCCACGTGTAGTTGCCTGAAATAAAAGCCCATTTTCGTAGCGGATATTAATGGCTAAACCATCCATTTTAGGTTCAGCTGAAAACTCTATCGCCTGATCAGTTTGCAAGCGCTCCTGCACACGTCTTTGAAAATCAATGAGATCCTCTTGGCTAAAAGCGTTGTCCAATGAGTACATTGGTACGGCGTGGGTTACAGAAGTAAAGTGCGGTAAAGGTTGATCACCAACACGCTGGGTTGGTGAATCAGGCGTAACTAGGTCTGGATACTGTTTTTCCAGTGCCATAAGTTCTTGGTAAAGCGCGTCATATTGAGCATCACTTACAACAGGATTATCTAACACATAATAAGCATAATTCAGTTCATTGATGCGCTGCTTTAGTTGATCTAATTTTTGATTGATGTCTGAAAGTTCATTCATGGCAGGTATAAAAATAAAAGATAAATAGTCTCAATTGGTTAGGTTTAGCATTGTTGACTTTAATTAAAAACAACATGCAGAAACCAGAAATATTTGAAAGGTTTGTCTCTAAAAGTTGGGCATTTATCTTGCGAAGCCTAATAAAGCCCGTAAGCGAGGCAGGCTAATTAACAGGCTACTTAAGCCAATGGCTCAGATTCATAATCTAAAGCGGCATCACGCATTGACTGAAGGTCAGATTCTTTAATCAATTGACGCTCCATATTGTAAAGTCTGCCTTTTAAACGTTGAGAAATCTTACGCGACATCATAATTAATTCATGCATTGCCGCCGGCGCTCTGATTGAAGTTGGTAACTCAAGAATCAAGGCTATTCCAGGTGTGCCATATTCATCAAGGTTCTCATTTGGGAAAGTTCCGGGTTCTAATATATTGGCGACTTTGATAAAGGCATTACCCATAGTATCTTTTTTAACATAAATCGCACTCTCATCATAACTCAGCCCAACACCAAGTAACGCCTGATTAACTGCCGTCATCGGAAACTCTTGCCCAGCCGTCATTACCATAATGACAAACACTTCAGCCTCTTTTTTGGTTCCCGATTGAGGTTTAGGTGCCTTTTTGTCTTCCGGAATACCAAAAGAAGGTTTGATCTCTTCTGGCGGATAATAAGTTTCATCAAGTTCACCCGTCATGCCTGGGTCATCTACTACTAATACATGATGTTTAACTTTCGGTTCTTCTTCATGTAACTGTGGCTCATGAGATTCTTGCGTTTCACTAATCGCTGTCTCTGATTCTGACCCTGATTCTGACTCTAGCTGTTGAACTTTTGCTGTTTCAAGAGTTTCATCAGAATGTGTTGCTTGCCCTGTCGATTCTTTGGGTTCAATGTCAAAATCTTCTCCAAAAAACAGGGTGCCTTGATTTGGATTAACTTCAGGTTGTTTAATTTGACTAACGTCGGTTTCAGATGAACTCACTGTTGCTGCAGCTCGAGTAGGCACTGAGGTCACTGATTCATTTTCTGCAGGATTAGTTAGGTTTTCAGCCGTTTGCTGAGCAACTCTTTTTTGCGTGTTCTCAGAAACTGGGATATGAGCTTCACCTAAATCATTAAGCGCTTTAGAGGCATCATCACTTAATACTTTTTCAGCATCATTATTTGCCAAAGGCGGTACATCAATAAGATGCTCAACAGTGTTAGCCTTGCCTGCTTTTGGTGATTGATTTGCTTTTGATTCTTGATTATTAGCGTCACTTTGTGCGCGATTTGATTTTTTTGAATCTGTTTGACGACTTCTACTTAAAAAATATAATCCTGCAATGACAACAACAGCAAAGATAAGCAGTACTTGTTGTAATTCATTCATTAAAAAACTCCATAACTCGGATTTTAGTTTTAGTGTCAAACATTCAATTAAGCGGTCTAGAAACATCGCCCGAAAATCAGACTAAACTTAAGGTTTAACTTACCTAGAGTGATTGAATCGCTTAATCATTCAAATAATTCTGGAACTCAAAGTTCAAGATAAAAAATTTGTTCAATTGTACCCTGAATATCCGCCTTTTTGCCAGAGTATTTTTGAGACAAAAGCATGGCATTTGCTTATGATACTGTCATTGCTTTTCAGTAAAAATGTTCAGTTGAGTAAAAATTGCTTTGATGCTAACCACTTAGTGCTTCTGCAGATAAAATTTAAGTGACGGAAATAGTATGCCTTCAACCACAAAAACCATTCTTGGAATTGATATTGGTACCTCTGGAATTAGAGTTTGTATTGTTGAAAAACAGGTAGATACAAACAGTTCAGCAGAAAAAATACTCTTTACATCTCAGACAGGCATGCCAATTCCTTGCGCTAATAAAGACGGCACTATCACGCAAGATAGCCAAGTATGGATAGATATTCTGATCAAGTTACTAGACTCCATACCAAAAGAAACTCTGTCGAACGTTACGCATATTATTTGTGATGCAACCTCTTCCACCGTATTGATTATGGATAACCAAGGCAAACCACTAACCCACGCTTTAATGTACAACGACAATAGTGCAAAAACAGAAGCTGCAGAAATTGATAAGATTATCCAGCAAAAAGCTATCGAAACAGCTGCATCAGGTGCTTCAAGCACTTTGGCAAAAGCCATCAATTTAGCCTCTGAACTGAAACAGAGAGAAAGTCAAAGACCCAATAATACAAATACTCAGCTTCTGATTTGCCATCAAATTGATTTAATCAATTATTTCTTAACTGGAAAATTAGGTATTACCGACGAAAACAATGCACTGAAACTAGGTTTCGATTCAGTTAATTTTGAATGGCCAAACTGGGTAAAGAAACATACTCGTCAGATGAATTTACAATTACCAAAGGTAATTAAGCCGGGTGAAAAGCTCGGTTTAATATCAAACGAACTGGCAAAGACAATGGGCTTTAATCCAGCGGTTCAGGTTATGGCAGGAACCACCGACAGTATTGCCGGCTTTCTTGCCTCTGGTGCACATAAAACCGGTGATGCGGTTTCATCTTTAGGGTCTACCTTGGCGATAAAAATGATCACCAAACAACCTGTATTCGATAATACAGCAGGACTTTACAGTCACAAACTCGGCAACAACTGGCTGGTTGGGGGCGCTTCAAATTGTGGCGGTAAGATTTTTTTAGATTACTATCTTAAAGAACAACTACCCATACTCACCGAATATTACTCGGAATCGCTGTTAAGCAAGCTGCTTGAGTCAAACACACGATACTACCCCCTTAGCGCTAAAAACGGTGCTAAAAAAGACGACAAAAAAAATAGCAAAAACCAGCCAGCGGGAGAGCGCTTTCCTATAGCAGATGCAAATCTTAAGCCTGACTTACCCAAAGAACCTGATAAGCCATTAGATATGCAAAACAAGTATTCCCTGCAATCACATCAAACTTTTTGCTTTCAATTGGGTCTAGGCCTGACTCAAGTAGAACAATTGGCCTATGAAAAGCTCCAAAGTGCATCCAACACCTATTTAAATAGAGTTTTTAGCGTTGGGGGTGGCACTAAAAATATTGCTTGGATGAAATTGCGAAAAGAATTACTCCCAGCCAAGTTAATTGCTGCTGATCATCTTGATGCTGCTTATGGAGTGACAAAACTTGTTTGAGGCAAGTCGATGCAGTAAAAGAGATTCCATAAAAGAAGATTTTATGATGAACCTACTAGGCCTTAATTCAGCATTGAAATAAAGGCTGCGCTATTGAATCAAACTAATCAATAAAGTAAGGTTGCCCCACTTTTAAATATTCAGTTTTGAGTATTCAGAACCTACTACTCAAATCAGAATTTAAATCAATCCTTAGAATTCTAATTAACTAACTATTAATCAATGGATATTGAAATGACACCAAATGAACTTGCTGCAAAATTAAAACAAGATACCGTTGCTTTTAACGATGTAATGGCTGTAATTGATGCTCATTATGATTTCTCGCCTACCAGTTTTAAAAATGGTGAGACTTATAATGAAGCGGGAACTAACAATGGCTCCTGTAAAGTCTTTGCATTGGGTCAATTACTAGATTTAGATGAACAGAGCACGTTGAATGCGTTTGGCGATTTTTATAAGAAAGATGTGATGGAGAACCCAGATGGTGATGATCACGCCAATATCCGCAACTTTATGAAGACTGGCTGGCAAGGAGTTGAATTTGAAGGCACTGCCTTAACCGAAAAAGCTTAAATTATCTCTGTAAGCTATAGTATTTACATAAAGTTGTCTTTACACAAAAAAACCTGCAAGCTCACTTTAGAATTTGCAGGTTTTTTATTAGAAGTCTTTTAAAGACTTTTGCATAAAGACAGTCTTGGTTGTTTTGGATTCCTTAATATTACTCTTTAATCAAGCTTGAGCATGCACTTTTTTAACTAGATCTAAATTTAAGAAGCTATGCCCAAATGCATCACCGGCAAGCACCTTAAATGCATTGTTATTATCACCCATTTGATCTAACACTAAATCAGCTGCACTGAAATCATCATCTTTGGTGTATTCATTGATAGTAATGATAGTCTTAACATTAGCAGCAACAGAGGACTTAATCCCATTTGAAGAGTCTTCAAATGCAATGGCTTCTTCTGGCTTAAGATTCATTTGCTCTAGAGCCCAGTCGTAAATATCAGGGGCTGGCTTCTTCGCCGGAACAATATCACCTGCAGCAATCACTTCAAACCAGCTTTCTGAGTCTGGACCCAAAGTACTTTCTAATAAAGCCGTTACATTGGCAGGCGTTGTGGTGGTAACAACCGCCATTCTCATGCCGCTTGACTTAGCTTCATTTATTAAACTTTCCACACCTGGACGAAGTGGAATTTTACCCTCTGCCATTAACTGCGTGTAAAACTTGGTTTTAGCAGCATGTAAGCCTTTAACAAAATCATCAAAGTTTTCCGGTTTGGCAAAGGTCGTATTAAATTTTTCCAAATAAAACTTAATACGTTCCTTACCTCCTGTTACAGCAAGCAACTCACCATATAAAGCTTCATCCCAATTCCAGGCTAGACCTGCTTCTTCAAATGCCATATTGAATGCTGGGCGATGACCGTCACGCTCGGTGTCTGCAAGCGTTCCGTCCACATCAAATAAAAGTGCTTGTAAAGTTGCCATAATTTATTTACCTGAGATTAATTAAAGTGCGTGGATTGTCGGTTAAATAGGCATTGATTGCAAGTTTGGCACTCTTAAAAAACCGATTATTGAGTCGACTCTGAATAACTAACATAAAATTCTGTAAGTCTTCTAGCCTGTCAATTCTAGGCATGACTTGAAGTTAAGGGTCGTTTCCTTGACAAAAGTCATAACAACGAAGTGACAGGCTAGAAGGCTTACCCTTTGGGGCTTAGCCAAATTTTCGACTTCTGCGTTATTATCTCTTGTGTTATCTAGATAGCACTTCAAGATAATGCCTTGAATTCAAAAATTTGGCGTTGCCAGAATTTATGTTAGTTACTCAGAGTCGACTATTAATTACCAACTAATATGAAATTTTGCTTGTTGCTTTAAAAGAAAACATGATATAAATCTCCGATTAGAAAGTGCATGGCAAAAACATCAAAAATAATCATGCGCTGAATGTTAGGAGAATAACTATGGAACACGCTACTGACTTTATTGAGAACTACCCAGCGTATAAACCAAAAAAAAATGAAGAGTACATGAGTCCTGAAATGCTTGAACATTTCAAAAACAAACTGCTTGCATGGAAAGTTCAGCTTATTGAAGAAGCTAACAGCACAGTGTCTCATCTTCAACATGACTCTGATACGCCTGCCGATCCAAACGATCGTGCTTCTCAAGAAGAAGAGTTTGCCTTAGAGTTGCGTACTCGTGATCGCGAGAGAAAATTAATTGCCAAGATCGATAAATCATTAAGAGATATCGAGAGCGGTGAGTATGGCTACTGCAAAATGAGTGGTGAAGAGATTGGTCTTGCACGAATGGAAGCCCGTCCAACTGCTACCCTAACGGTTGAAATGAAGCGCAAGCAAGAGATTCGTGAAAAACAAGGCGTTGCCTAGGTTTTATTCTTTTATATAACTGCTTTTCATAGCATTATTTAAAAACACTATCTTACATTGCTGGTAGTAAAAATGATCAAACCCTTATTGCCAGCATAGAATTCTTTCACAAACCCTTCTCAATCAAAATTCAACGAGTGATATGACCACCGATGAACTTATAGAGCTACTGCTCGATCCAAAAACCTACCCTCACCCTGTAGATGTCATAACTACTCTAGAAACACATATCTCTATTGTTTTTCTGACTGGGCAATTCGCCTACAAATTAAAAAAGCCGGTTGATTTTGGTTTTTTAGACTTCAGCAGCCTAGAAAAACGCAAAAAGTTCTGCCAGCTCGAAGTTCAACTTAATAGAAGAACCGCGCCTGACCTCTATCTTGGGGTTTACCAGCTAAATTTCAAAGCAAACAGCACTAAGCAAAACAGTTCAGTCGAGATTCAACCATTTGATAACGACTCAAATGCCGATGAATATATTGTAAAAATGCGTCAATTCGATCCGAATTCAGTGCTGGGTCGTATGCTCAAAGAAGATTCAGTTGAATTAAGCGACGACATAATTGAAAAGTTAGCTCAACAAATTGCCCAATTTCATTGTCGTGCAGAAAAAGTAGCCTTAGAAAGTGAGTTAGGAGAACCTAAAACTCAGCTTCAGCCTATGCTAGATAATTTTCCCTCTTTAGAAAAAACATTTTTAGATGAGTCTACACAAGTTAAATTAGCCACTCTGCATGACTGGACTTTAAAAAAATTTGATGCGCTAAAACCACTATTAATTGAACGTAAAATACGCGGCTTCGTAAAAGCTTGTCATGGAGATTTACATCTTGATAATATCGCTTTGATAGATGACGAACCGCTGCTATTTGATGGTATCGAGTTTAATGAGCATTTCCGCTGGATTGATGTCATCAGTGACTTGGCGTTCCTGCTCAGTGATTTAGATTTTAGAAACCACAGAGCTGCAAGCCTGCAACTACTCTCTTCTTACTTAAGTAAAACTTTAGATTATAACGCGCTGTATTTACTAAACTTTTACCGCACCTACCGCACTATGGTTCGAGCCAAAATCACTGCATTGCGGGGTCAACAACTGGCTCCAGGTTACGAGCAAGAATTGGTCTTAAATACCTCTAAAAACTACATAAACCAAGCTTTAAATTATCTAGAAACTAATCACTCGCCAAAATGCATTTTGCTCCACGGGGTATCTGGTTCAGGGAAAAGTTTCTTTGCTAATCAACTCAACCAAGCTATTCCAGAGCTAGGCGCAATATCCATTAATTCAGATCGAATTCGCAAGAGTTTATATGGTATTGAAAGTACTGAACGTATTAATGAAGCAGAAAAATCCTCTCTCTACTCAGCAGAGATGAATAAAAAAACCTATGCCGCCATGCTTAAACATGCTCAAACAGCCCTGTCTGCTGGGTTTAATGTCATTGTAGATGCAACATTTTTAAAACTCGCGCATCGACAGAATTTTTATGACATGGCTAGAGAGCTCGGTGCAAAGAACTATCTTATTCATCTTTCTATTACAGAAGAAGAAGCTCAAACCGCCATTAAATATCGCCAACAACTCAACAATAACCCTTCTGATGCTGATTCAAGCATCATGGCTCGCCAGTTCAAAACAATCGAGCTTCCTTTAGAAACAGAAAACGCACTTACACTTAAAACGAGTGAATTGCGCCTGCAATTTCCTCAAAATCAACTTCAGGAATATTTGGATTTGCCGTTAACAGAAATAGTCGACTAAGTTTGAATCACTTTCTGTTAAGAGCAAATCATTATGTTGTATTCAATTAAATACACTCAAATCCTTAAATTAACCGTTGTATTTATCACCGCACTCATCACTCATAGCAATGTAGTCGCGGAGGACGTACCTGAACAGCCAGTAAAAGCGTTGAATGAAACCGAGTTTTTAGGCTTAAAACTCGCTGAAGCGAATATTAATTCGGTACGTTCTCACCTATGGGACGTAGGTGGGTTTTTGCAAGCAAAATCAACCGTTAAGCAAAGAAATATTGATAAGTTCTATCCTTGGTCAAGCATAAGAGATAGTTACTACATAACTTTTGAATATAACCATGCAGGTAATGTCGTCAGCGTAACTCGCCTATACCGACCTTATTCAACCGAACTTAATAATAAACGCTCTGCTATCACTACCAAAGAGGTCGCTTTAAAATTCATTTCTGAATACGGCCAACCTACTGCAATCCAAACTAAAGGCTGGGGAGGTTCTCCAAGTTATCCTAGCTATATTTGGGAAAATGAGACGCTCAGGATATTGATTGATCGTGAAGGCAGTGAACTTTATGGTAATGTTTTTATTAGATATGAGATAAAAAACAACCGACGTTTTGAAGTCGCTGAGAAAGCAACCAATCCAAACGCTTAACAACCAGAGTAATCGCTATGATCATTAATAATTCAATATTACCCCCTGCTGCCGCTACAAATCAATCGGCCGGCACCACTGCTGTTGCAGGTTTAAAAGGGATTGATGAATCTTTAAATGTCATTAGCAGTCAAATCGCACAATCTCTTCCTGAACCGGAGAAGCAAAACCAACCTAGCCCAGAAAAGCTTGTTGAAAAACTTAATCAAGCTTCAAAACCTAGCTTGGAAAACAATCTTCTGAATCTAAATATAAACAAAACCCAAGCATTAAGTTTGTTAAAGGTTTTAGAGGTGGAAAATGAATTAATTGACACCACTTTAGGAAACTTCGTCAACACTCAAGTCTAGCCATGACAACCGACATCAATACCGCGTTTTTTGAAGTATTGCTGATGATATTCTTCTGCCCGCCAGAAAGTGGCCCAAGGTTCTAAGGTGGTCACAATGGGCTGTTTAAAGTCTGGCTTTGCTTGATCCATAACATCTAAGGCAAGTTGCTTCTCTTCAGCACCGTCATAAAAAATAACAGAACGATATTGAGTGCCTATATCAGGCCCTTGCCTGTTTAAAGTGGTAGGATCATGCATAGCGAAGAACTTCATCAGTAACTCTGTTCTTGAGATTTTATCTGCATCAAACTCTATCAACACCACTTCTGCGTGCATGGTGTCTTTTCTACAAACATCCTCATAACTTGGGTTATCAGTATGACCTCCCGCATAACCCACTGCTGTTGAAATCACCCCATTGAGTTTGGCAAAGTAATTTTCTACTCCCCAAAAGCAACCTGCTCCAATCATTAATTTATCTAAATTCATAACGCCAGTTCTTTAAATTAAATCATTAAAAATATCAATCTATTACAGTTAACTTCTGTATAAACTGATTAATCTCTTTCCAAGCCTCATCCAGGTGAATAAAGCGATGATCACCTCCATTATAGACAATCGTTTTGGAGGCGCTGTTTGCAAATAATTTTGGCTGATAAAGCTGAATTGCAAAATCCACATCGATCACTTCATCATCTTTATCAATCAGTAGTAAGCTGGGGAGTTCATAATTAGGCTGAGTGATTTTATAACGTAAGAGTGCTTCAATATATTCGTCGTTAATTTCAACCATTTCTCCCGTACTTGGATTTTTATGAACACCTAAATGCTCCCTAAAAACCGTTTCTGGATTTAAGGCGGGATTAATCATAATAAAGGGCAGCTGGTACTTTTGAGCAAAGTACTGAGCATAAAACCCACCCATAGAGGAACCAACTAAAACCACTTTTTCAGCCTGGCCATTTTTTGACGAAGAGTTTAATAGAGCCGTGAGTTCAGACTCAATAAATGAAACCGTCTTTTCTACTGCAGAAATAGGATAAGTCGGCGTAAGCCATTCACTTAAAATACTTTTATTATTAACGACTTGAGACATACTTTTAGATGCAAAACTATTATATTGAGCATCAGCAAGTTTCTGCCTGAACCATTGTCCTTTTTCACTCCGACCACTGCTCAAAAAACCGTGGAGATAGAAAGCTTTATAGCTTTGCATCTGTTAAAATCCTCTTATGCCAAATTCTTCTAATCATACTTCCAGTCTCCAATCAGAACCGTCCTTTAATGGCGCTACTAATATGCATGATCAGTCTGTAAATGACCCAGATCAAAATAAATACCAAAACAAAGATCAAAACCAAGTCAAATCATCTAAAAGAAGTATAGCGCCACACACGCCCAAAATAATAACTAAAAATCCAAGTGAAAATGTCTTTATAAAAGCCAAAGAACTTGGTTTGACTGATTTACAAGCCCGCCTTGTAGCGCAAAGAACGGATCAGGTAGAACAGCTCGAAGAGATTGTTTTTCCTAAGTTGAAATATATTCAACACCCAGCAGCCTTAAAGAATATTGATTTAGCGGCAGAAATCATTGTTAAAGCGATTCAAGGTCGAGGTCTAATTGTGTTAGCGACTGACTATGATACAGATGGTGTGACCTCTGCATGGGTTGCAACCACTGCCTTATGTGACTTTTTTAAGGTACCCAAAGAGCGTGTTGTACACATTATTGGCGAACGCAAGACCGGTTATGGTATTACCGATGAAGTAGTCGAGCGTATTCTAGCTCTAGAAGAACCGATTGAACTGGTAATTTCTGCCGACCAGGGCTCCAGCGATGAAAAACGCATTGCTAAGTTAAAACAGCACGGCATAGAAGTCTGCGTTACCGACCATCACCAAATACCGCTTGAAGGACCTCCAGCCAGTGCCGCCTGTACCATTAATCCGCAACAAGAAGGCTGTGAGTACGATAAGACAGTAGCAGGTTGTTTTGTTATTTTTTTAGTGATGACACAGGTCAGACAAACTTTAATTAGCCAAGACCTTATTCCTGCTAAAACCCCTTCATTAAAATTCTTAGCTCACAATGTTGCTTTAGGAACAGTGGCTGACAGCGTTAGTTTAAAAAGCCCAAATAATCGTGCTATTGTTGCGGCTGGTCTACAGATTATTAATCATTTTCAGTCGCCATCGTGGCAGGCCATGCGCGTACTGAATGATA
>JAASTL010000144.1 GCA_021767305.1 Piscirickettsiaceae bacterium
CTTGCTGCAACTGCGTCTGCGTTACTGCACTTCACCTTATTAAAACGTTGGTTTAGTCGCTTTAATCAATATCGTCAAACCGCGGAATATCAGCAGCTCATTAACAGTAATCGTGAAGTTCAATTAATGGCGATTCCACTGACCTTAAGCATGACCATGAACGTATTTTTTATCCTCGGAGCTCTGTTTATCCCTAGTCTGTTTGCGCAAATCCAAGTGGCGGGCTTGAGTTTTCAGCTTATTGACCCGATGTTTGCGTTTGCAGGAGTTTATTTTGCCGTGATGCTGGCTATGGCCCTGAAATATTTTGGTAAGTACTTTATGCGTTTGATTGATGGTGAGCTTGATTTTGTCACCAATGCCAATCTTTCGCAGCTCTTGGCTATATTCTCATTCGGCATGATTGGCGTTGGCTTTGGTGCTTTAGGTTTTTCTAAAGTAGATGCCATCTCTTTTGTCGGCTCATCTATGGCCTATGTGGTGCTCGGCTTAACCGTAACCTTGGCAATTATTAAATTTGTACTGGGTTTCAAATCGATGTTCGAACACGGCATTAAACCAGCCGATACCGTGACCTTATTAATCCCCATTACTATTATTGCGATGTTAACCGTGGGAACTATTCGTGCTGACTTAGGAGTCATGAATACCTTCGAAGGTGCGCGTGATACCAGTTACCACCTTATTGTGATTACCATGGCGTTGGGCTTGAGTATCTTCATTGCCGGTTTTGGTTTGAGCGTTATGCGCAAGAAAGGCTTTTTTAATGGCATGCAAAAAGGGGAAACTAACGCCGGTTCTCTAGCTTTGATCTGCCCTGGTTTTGCGTTAGAGGTGATTTTGGTACAGTGGCTAGCAATTGGTTTAGTGCATACCGACATAGTTGAATATGGCAGCGTCATGTTCTATGCACTGTGGGTACCTATGCTCGCCTTACAATGGATTACCATCTACTTCCTATTCAAACTGCTTAAACAGCATAACTTTTTGAAACTCGAAGTGCGAGACTCTGCTCAAAGCGTTTTTAAAATCGCATAAACAGAGCTGATTAAATCAAGTCAACCTTAATTGGGGACGGTTGGCTTTTTTATGCCCTTAGTTTTATTGATAAAGATGATGAGTTCGTCTTGCGCTTAATGCTTAAGTTGATTTTGGAGTCTTGGTTTTGGGGTGCAACAAATGCTGCAACTCATCTTTCCAAGCTTTGGATAAGGCCGGGTGTTTAACGGCAGCCAGCAAGAGTTTCTTGGAATGCGTTGTTTGCGGATGATACTTGGCAAGAAACAGATCTCTAATTGGAATCGCAGGCCATTTAGGGTGAACTTCTCGGGTCAGCCAAATTATTTCCTGGCATTGATGCACTCGCCCAGTGGCTAAAACACGACAATAAAAACCAACATGACCACTTTCGGCATAGTTTCTCAGAAACTTGCCCCTTTTCAACTTATGTTCCCTATTACCCTGCTCATCCAACTTCCAACAGGGTGAACGAGGTTGGCTGACTTCAAGCAAGGTCATACCAATCTGCAAACGGTCACCAAGGCAAATTTGGGTATCATCAGAACAATCAATGGTGATGTTCTCCCCCAAATACCCATAAGGATGCTCTATTTCAAAGCGCATATAAGCACTACTGGGTAACACCAAAACCGCTTTATCTTTGCCGCCATGATTTTTCAAATCTGCCTGTTCATCTCCCACTATCCCGGTTTGATGAACCATAACCGGTTTATCACCCACCGACTTTTTATGGATGGCGCTCTGCGTACCGTCGCGCCATGGCTGGGTGACCACCTTACCAATATTGACACTGGCTATACGCATTGCTTAATACCTCATTTGCTTTTTAACATCGTCTAACTTTAGAGACTGAACAGTTAGCCTGCAAAACCATCAACAGTTAACCATAAAACCGAATGGAACATTCCTTGGTTTGCATTTTATGATTTGCATTTCATGATTTGATTATATGTTTCATTCTATAACTCATTCAGCTTGAAGCGTTAATGAATATTTTGTGATTGCACCCAACTTAATTTTTATTAACTCAATACTTCATCAAAATTTCAGCCCCAAACCTCACTTGAAAACAATTTGTAGATTATTAATCTATTTATTGTAGAAAAAATTAAATATCAATTTAAACAATAAGTTAGAGGCAAATCAGCAATGAGCAAAATTACCAAACAACAAACATTAATCGGGCTTTTATCAATGGGGCTGGTGAGTTTTAGTCAAACGGCGATTGCAGCGGACAGAGATAAAGACCCCTATCTCGCTGGATTTGAACGTTACGCCCAAGAAAACAGTGAGCTTTCAGGTGCCATAGAAGCCTATAAAAAAGATTTACAAAAAGTGATGGAGAAGTATCCAGAATTGGATGAATCCCAAGGGGATAAAGAGTAAAGAATTCTGGTTTTACTTGGCAGCATAGCCAAGGTTGGCGCGGAGTATCCGCGCCTTTTTTATATAGTCCTAAACTTACGTTGTTAGTTTAAGAGTAAGGCGATATTTTGATAAAGAATAAAAGATCCCATCAAAATCAAAAACACTGCAAAGCCACGCTTTAATTGATCCTGATTGATTTTGGAGCTGATTTTATGACCCAGCCAGCCACCGACCACGCCGATCACAGAGAAAATCAGAATAATGTTCCAGTCTACACTGAGTTGCAATGCATCCAGTACATCAAGGTAACCGACAAAACCGGCAAAGGATTTAATGGCAATAATCACCAAACTGGTGCCCACCGCCAAACGCATTGACAAACCACCGAGTAATACCAAAGCTGGGATAATCAAAAAGCCGCCGCCAACGCCAACCAAGCCGGTGACCGCACCCACCACAAAACCATCCACCATGATTTTGTACATAGCGCGTTCTGCGTGCTCATGCTCGGCATATTGGAGCTTCATCGGTTTGAACATCAGATAAGAAGCCATCAACAACAGCACGGCAAAAATCAACATCTGCACCGCATCACTCACAAAGTGTGCAGCCCAAGCTCCGGCTACCGCACCGAGCATTCCTGGTATCCCAAACAGCACGACGGTGCGCCATTTCACCAGCTGCTGACGAGCATACGGAATGGCCGAAAACAGACTGATAATCCCCACAATCATCAAAGAGCCGGCAATCGCGACCTTAGTTTCCTGCCCTACCAAATAGGTCAGAACAGGCACCGTTAAGATTGAACCGCCCGAACCTAATAGACCTAAAGTCAAACCAATAAAAAGTGCGCCTATCCAAGCCAAAATCATATTACAAACCTTTTCTTTTTAAGAAGACGCCACTTTCAATGTGGTGGCTATAGGGGAACTGGTCAAACAGTGCGGTTTCAATAATGTCGTGGGTTTGGTTAATGCTTTGCAAGTCAAACGCCAAGGTTTCCGGATTACAGGAGATATAGATAATGCGATCAAATTCGGTGACCATTTTGCGGGTTAAATCATCCAGCCCTGACCGCGGCGGATCAACAAAAATCGTCTGAAAATCATAGCTGGATAAATCCACCTCTTTCATGCGGAAAAACTCGCGCTGCCCTGCCAGTGCCGCACTTATTTCCTCTGCCGCCATTTTCACTACTGTGACATTCTCCACCTGATTAGCGGCAATATTGTATTGCGCCGAATAGACCGAGGTTTTGGAAATTTCAGTCGCTAAAACTCGACCGTAAAATTCAGATAAGGCAATAGAGAAATGTCCGTTACCACAATAAAGTTCAATTAAATCGCCCTCTGCTCCAGCAGACATTTTGCGCGCCCAATGCAACATGTTTTGCGCCATTTTGGCATTCGGCTGGGTAAAACTGTTCTCAATTTGCTGATAAACAAAAGGCTTGCCATCTACCTGTAAGGTCTCGACCACAAAATCTTTGTCTAAAGTGATTTTCTGCTTACGTGCGCGACCGATAATATGAGTAATCGGTAATTTGGCTTTAAGTTCTTTTGCCGCTGACAGCCAAGCTTCATCACCTTCAATCACCTTACGATAAATCAAGGTCACCAACATTTGTCCGCTTAAGGTCGCTAAAAAATCTACTTGAAACAACTTTGCACGCAAAACCGGAGTCTTAACAATATGTGCCATAAGCTGCGGCATTAAATCGGCTATCGACTCAATCGCCATCGGGCACTCTTTAATCTTGACCTTCTCTTTGGTCTCTTGATTAAACATGATGTAGTCGGTGTCATCGCCATCGTGCCAAACACGGAACTCAGCGCGCGCTCGATAATGGGATGGCGCGGACGCAAATACCGTTTGCGGGCAATCGGCAGCGCTTTGCAGCAGTAGCGTTTGCAAACGACTGACTTTAGCATCGAGTTGTTGTTGGTATTGTTCAGGAAAAACTTGGCAAAGCATGGATATAGCGCTGA
>JAASTL010000145.1 GCA_021767305.1 Piscirickettsiaceae bacterium
GATTAGCGGTAGCGCACGGCATTCAAACCGGTGAAGATTTATCTGAAATGTCATTAGAAACCCTACAAGGTTTCTGCGATAAGATTACTGACGATGTATTTGAAGTGCTCACTTTAGAAGGCTCAGTAGCCGCACGTAATCACCTTGGGGGTACGGCACCGAATCAAGTTAGAGCTGCGGCGGCAAGAGCAAAAGCTTATTTAGCAGAGTTTTAATCTAGCTAGCAAATCAAAATATAGATAAGCCGCTTTAATTGAGCGGCTTTTTTTATTTTGCTCGTCTATCACTTTTTTGAAGCACTGAAATTGAGACTGGATAAATACCTTATTAAACAAGACGGCATTAGTCGTAAAAAAGTGTTGCAACTGCTCACTGCAGGTAAGGTATTAGTGGATGGTGAAGTGGTTACAGACCGAGACTTTGAGGTATCTCAATTTAATCGCGTTGCCATTGAGGGTGCCGAGTATAAAACACCGCAAAAAGCGCACTACATAATGCTGAATAAGCCCCAAGGCATTCTTAGTGCCACCAAAGATAGTCAGCATCAAACCGCGATTGATTTAATAACTGAAGAATTCAAAAACCAACTGCATATTGCAGGGCGCTTGGATCGCTCATCCACTGGGCTACTCATCCTAACCAATGATGGCTCATGGTCACGCAGGCTGACCGAGCCTAAACAGAAAATCCCTAAAACCTATTTAGTCAAAACCGCCCATGCCATCTCACCAGATACGCAAGCGCGTTTTGCACAAGGCATTTACTTTGCCTATGAAGACATCACTACTTCGCCAGCACAAATTGAACTGCTCTCTGAATCAAGTTGCATTTTGACCATCTATGAAGGACGTTATCACCAAATCAAACGCATGTTTGCCGCTGTAGGTAACCGAGTACAAAGCTTACACCGATTATCTATGGGAGAAATTGTACTGGATAAAAACTTAAAACCCGGAAAATACCGGGCTTTAACAAAACTGGAAATTGATGCGATTAAGCAAGCTTAGTCAGCAATCTTAATCAGCAAACTGAATCACTGAGCGCACTTGTTTGCCTTTATATTCAAAGCTATTCAAGCTTTCTAAATCAATTAAACACGCCATGGCCATGACTTCATAGCCTACCTTTTCACACAATTCAGCGGCAGCACCCATTGAACCACCAGTGGCGATCAAGTCATCTAATAAAATCACTTTTTTACCATCACCTTTTTGCATTTCTAATTTATCCGAACCATACTCTAGGCCATATTCTATAGAGGCGCAGACATTAGGTAGTTTGCCCGGCTTGCGCACCTTAATAAAACCTTTGTTATGCTTATAGGCCAAAGCTGAAGCAAAGATAAAACCGCGTGATTCAATTCCGGCTAGATAATCCACTTCTTGCCACTCTTCAGCGCTAAAAAGTTCGCTCATAGCATCAATGGTTTCTGGAAAATGGCTACGTAAAAGCGGTGAAATATCGCTGAACATAATCCCCTGTTTTGGAAAGTCAGGAACCGTATCTAGAAATTGTGCCAATGGGTGCTGAGACATATTTAGCCCTTTTTAATATGAAAGTATTGGATTGGTCAAAAGCTTGCTCTGCTAGACTACGTTGTCAGAAGGGCAATGATAATTGCGATTTTAACAGCAGTTTCGCTATTTTTTAATTCATAACGAGTATTTGATGGAACTGATAGAAAACAAGTATGAAATGGCCGGTTTAATGATGCTGCCGCCTCATGCCCGTGATGTCGCTGATCATCTGTTAACGGTGACACCGTTAAATAAGCTGATGGAAATGCGTGAGCAGAACCAGCCTGATACCAATCTTTTAAAACAATTTAATGCACCTGCAAAACTTTGGCTAGAGATACTCAATGCCGCTTTGCTCGCCAAAACAACCTACTTTCTAGATAACCCGTACTTTACCGAAGAAGAGCTGCTGTTTTTAATTAAAACCGCCTGCTCCAGCATTAATATGCCTCTAGAGGTTTATTCCATTAAGGATGTATTGGAGATGAGTGCAGAGGATTACCCGGTTTTTTGTGACTGGCTGAAAGAACTGACCAAACACTTAAAAAACATGCATTCATAATTGATCATATGAATCCTGAACACTAATATCCTGCAATTTAAGTTGCTAGTTAAACAGTAATTTAAACCGCCATTTTATTCTGCAAAGTTTGCATTAACTTTTTAGCTTGCTCACTGCCAGAGTTAGCGGCTAATGCCAACCAGGATTTTCCTTGGCTCAAATCTTTAGCAACACCTCGTCCATCAATAAACATCTGTGCCACTGCCGTTTGTGCTTTTAAATGACCACGATTAGCCGCGTGGCGATATAACTTAAAAGCGTGCTCTAAATTAGCAGGCATGCCTAAACCTTGCTCAAAAATTCTTGCCAATCGATAGGCCGCACTTGGATGCCCTTTTTGAAAAGCTTGATGATACATATTGGCTGCCATGGCATAGGATTGCTGCACAGGGCTGCCTTTTTCATACATTTGGCCTAATTTAGCTTCGGCTAGCGAGTAACCTCTAAAAGCGCCGTTTTCAAACAAGTTAAAGGCATTTTCAATATCGCCAGATTTTTCGTATTCAAGCGCTTTAAGATAGATTGGGAACAAGAAATGTTCATCCGCCAAGGTAGTCAAACAGTCTTGAGGATAAGATTTATCCACTCTAACTGACATATTTCTTACCCATTCCGGAACCGAAACCTCATCCACCCACTCTTCTAAATCATCCATGGTTGGACGCATCTTCGGGTCTTTTTGTGTCATCCAAAAAATCAGATAGCGCCAAAAAATAGGGAGTTGGTTCATCTTATGCACTGAGTGATGCACATGCGCCCAAAGATGCTCCGCCATGCTGGCTTTCTTTTTTAAACGATAAATATGTTTACCGGTTAATGCAAAATAGAGGGTACAACCTAAGTTGTAAACATCGCCTTTTTCATCGTAAGTGCCATTTAAACGTTCTGGCGGGCAGTACAAAGTATTGGTTTGAATATTCTCAGTTTCATAAGAACTCAATGCCGGAATCGCCTGAGACCAACCCATCAGGTAGTATTGTTTTTTACCCACCACAATGTTTTCTGGACAAATATTGGCATGTACAAAACCTGCTTCATGCAGGGTTTTAAGGCTTTTGATCATATCAATCAATAAATTTCTTGCGGTTGATTGTTTAAAAGAGCCCTTCTTTTTAATGGCTTTTTCCAGATTGGTTTTACCCACATCATCAAAGAAAAGTAAGTAATGAAAATCAGCCTTACGAATCTCATTAAAGTGAACAAACTCGCTAAATTGATTTAAGTAGTGCAATAGGTCTTTTTCACGCTTTAAAGCATAGTGATTGCTGATATTGTTCAACACCTTCACTATCTGCTTACGCTTTTTACCTTCTACCACTTGCTTGACCCTAAATACCGAAGCAGCCGCATTTTGGCTAATACATTTGGCTTTTACTATATCCGGCTGGGATTCAATCAAGGCTTGTAAATCTTCAGACATATTTAATTTTTAATCCGTAATTTCTTGCAATTTCTAAAAAAACAAAAAGGGTGACTACAAAGCTAAAAGCTCCATAGCACCCCTAAAGATGACTCTCTTTTAATCGTTTTGGAAATCGATGTTCAAGTCATTGATGTCATTTTCATCAAGCTGGTGATCTTGGATAATGATTGATGTTGTAGTTCCACCACTGGCAGAGCCATTTGAGTCTACAGTAATTCGTGTACTCTCATCTGTACCATCATTATCAAGATCTTCGCCAGTGAATGATAAATACTGATCCAATGTTTCGGAAGTCGCATTTGAGTCAATGACTTCACTCAAATCAAGCGCATCAACACCTAATTCAAAGTCAGTAATAACATCGGTTGAGCCATCGTTATCTCCATCTAACCAAGCAAAGATATCTGCATCCTCTCCACCAGTGAGAATGTCACTACCTTGACCGCCGATTAATAGATCTCTTCCTTGACCACCGTCAAGGATATCATCACCGTCGCCACCAACAAGCGCATCATCTCCGGCATTACCTTGTAGGGTTGTTCCAGAGTCATCTGCAACGAGGATTTCATCATCATCACCTCCAGAAAGTGTAGACCCTGTCACACTAGATATTTCCGCTATAGTAGAGTCATCAATTACGCCATTAGTCAATGAATACTCAAACTCACCTTCAAATTGTGGAGTATAGACTGCATTATCAGTCGTGATACTCATGTAAAGGTTATATGAATTATCTGTACTGCCTGAATCATTTCGAACTCTTACATAATAGTCACCTGATTCTGGCGCATCAAAATCACCCCAAGCACCGCCATTATTTTCTGCAATATTGGTAATAAACTGCCCACTCGCATCAAATATCGAGAC
>JAASTL010000146.1 GCA_021767305.1 Piscirickettsiaceae bacterium
AATGGACCTTACCAACCGATTTAAGTGGTCATGCTTTAGGTTTTATGGAATCAGCACAGTTTATTTTTACCGGCCAGATTCCGGGCGTTTCACTTGATGCGGTAACCGGGGCAACGCCTTTGAATGAGGTCCGAACCGGCTTATCGCAAGGCTTAACCATTAGTGATTCGCTTGATAATCTGCATGAAGATGCCAAAAGCCAACTTTTTGGACTATCAAGCTGGGGCTGGATCAATATCGCCTTTATGCTAGGTGGGCTATGGATGATGCTAACCCGCACCATCAGTTGGCAATTCCCTGTTGGTTTTTTAGGTTCTTTAGCCTTAATGGCGTTTATCTTTAACCAAATCAACCCAGAGATTTATCCAAGTGTGAGTTTTACTCTGCTTAGCGGTGGAACCATGCTCGCGGCATTTTTTATTATTACCGATCCGGTTACAGCGAGTACGACACCCAAAGGTAAATTGATTTATGCTTGTGGAATTGGGGTATTGGTATATGTCATTCGTAATTGGGGGGCTTTCCCAGATGGTATTGCGTTTGCAATTCTATTGATGAATATCGCTGTGCCATTGATTGATCAATACACCCAACCGAGGGTTTATGGTCATATTAAGTAGTCGACACTGAATTAATAGGTCAATTTAATGTCAGCAGAAAAACAGACAGCACCACAAAACGAACTTATCAGGATTATGTTTACCTCTGCGGGTAAACTCATTCTGTTTGTTTTTGTGAGTATTATTTTATTGTTAGGTGTACGTGCTCTGACGGCGCCAGTGATTGCTGAAGCAGAAAAACAAAATATGCTTGCCACTTTTGACCAAGTCCTACCGCAAGAGCTATATGACAATAATCCAATGCAAGATACGCGTTTGATCAAAGACCCAGTTTACCTAAAGTTTTTAGGTAGCAAAGAGCCGGTAACGGTTTATCAAGCCTTTAAAAAAGGCCAACCCGCAGGGGCCATTTTTACAGCGATTGCTCCCAACGGTTATAGCGGCAATATCTATTTACTCATTGGGGTTTTGCCTGATGGACGGGTTTCCGGAGTGCGTGTTCTTAAACATGCGGAAACTCCTGGCTTGGGTGACAAAATAGAGATAGCCAAGAGCAATTGGATTGAAGAGTTCAATGGTCGCAACCTACGCGATGATAATGAACCACGTTGGGCGGTGAAAAAAGATAATGGTGATTTTGACCAATTTACCGGTGCCACAATTACCCCAAGAGCGGTGGTTAGTGCGGTAAAAAATGCATTGATTGTGGTCAATGATATGCGAGATAAACTCTATGAGCGAAACTAATACAGCAACAGAAACAATTGCAAGCGCAGATAAACCAGCGAGCAACTCGGCATGGAAAGACTACCGCTTAATTATTGAAAACGGTATGTGGAAAAACAACCAGGCTTTAGTTGCCTTACTAGGCTTATGCCCTCTTCTTGCAGTATCAAACAATACTATCAATGGATTAGGCTTAGGTTTAGCCACTCTCTTTGTTTTAGTGGTCTCAAATACCTTAGTATCTGCCATCCGTAACCATGTTTCTGACGAAATCCGTATTCCGGTGTTTATCGCCATTATTGCCACCATGGTAACCATCGTTGACTTATTGATGAATGCTTACTTTCATACTTTACATGGCATCTTGGGAATTTTTATCCCATTGATTGTAACTAACTGTGCCATTTTAGGCCGTGCTGAAGCTTATGCCTCTAAAAACAAAATCGATCGCGCTATTGTTGACGGCTTTTTTATGGGACTGGGCTTCTTGGTGGTACTAGTGGTGTTAGGCGCCTTAAGAGAGATCATTGGTAACGGTACCCTGTTTGATCAAGCCCATCTGATGTTTGGTGAATCAGCTAAAGCTTGGACACTGCATTTTGGTGACGATTACCAGGGTGTATTACTTGCTATCCTACCGCCAGGTGCCTTTATAGGTTTAGGGCTTTTGATTGCATTTAAAAATATGTTTGATGCTAAACAAGCGCAAAAAAAGCAAAACAAACTCGGAATTCAAATCGCCGTAACACCATCAAGCCCAAAATAATCGAATCTTATGAATAAAGCCAAACGACTAGAAATCTTTCAACGCCTTAGTGCAGCGATTCCGGAACCTGAAACCGAACTCAATTACAGCTCAACCTTTGAGTTATTGATTGCAGTGATTCTATCAGCACAAGCAACCGATAAGGGTGTAAACATTGCCACGGCCAAACTCTTCCCTGTGGCAAATACACCAGAAGCTATTTACGCTTTAGGTGAAGAGGGCTTGAAAGAATATATTAAAACCATTGGTTTATTCAACTCTAAAGCGGCTAATGTCATTAAAGCCTGCAAAATGTTGGTGGAGTTACATAACTCAGTCGTACCGGATAATCGTAAAGATCTTGAAGCACTACCGGGCGTTGGTCGTAAAACCGCCAATGTGGTTTTGAACACCGCTTTTGGGCAACCGACCATGGCGGTCGATACCCATATTTTTCGCGTTTCCAATCGAACCAAAATCGCACCGGGTAAAACCGTTTTAGAAGTGGAAAAAAAGCTGCTTAAAAATGTACCAAAAGAATATCTGATTCCAGCCCATCACTTGTTAATTTTGCATGGTCGCTATACCTGTGTGGCACGTAAGCCACGCTGTGGAGCTTGCTGCATTCAAGATTTGTGCGAATTTAAAGAGAAAACTGAGGTTTAAACTAACCATGCTATATACCTCTGAAAGAGACAAATTACGCCAGTTCTATGCCGATTGTTGGAAAAAAGCGCGCCATGGCCTGCCGATGGAACCCATGGAACAAATGGTGGCTCGGGTCATTGAAATGCACCCGGAATATCACGCTATGCTGGAGAATGAAAAGCACCTGGGTAATGAATACAAACCTGAAGATGGTGAGACCAACCCCTTCCTACACATGGGCATGCATTTAGGTTTGCAAGAGCAAGTGGTCATGGACCGGCCTGCCGGCATAAAACAACTCTACCAACAACTCGGCGAGAAATACGGCGACGTCATGAAAACCGAACACGCCATGATGGATTGTCTAGGTGAGATGATGTGGCAAGCGCAAAAGGACCAAGCCGAACCCGATGAACAAGCCTACCTTGAATGTTTGCAAAGCTTGTTGTTTAAATAAATATTAAAGTTGATGGCAATACCTAAATTATCAAGCTCACCCACTAAGCACGCTATTGATATCTACACCGATGGTGGCTACTTTTCTAAAAAAGATATTGGCGGCTGGGCATTTGTAATTTATCAAAACAACCAAGAATGTTGGCGATTAAGCGGTCGTAAAAGAAATACCTCAAGCCTTGAAATGGAACTCTACGCGGCTTTACAAAGCCTAATTCAACTGCAAGAAAATGCAAAACCACCAAGTGAATCGACACAGTTCAATATTACCCTGCACACTGATTCCAGAATTTTAATTGAAGGTTTACAACAAAAATATACCAAGTGGTGTGCTGATAACTGGAAAGTTAAATCGGGTAAGGCAGTGGTTTACAAGGAGTTATGGCAAGCCCTTTTTGAACTCATCTCAACTCAACAAGTCACTTTAAAATGGGTCAAGGCGCATAATGGCAATAGTGGTAATACTCTAGCTGATGATTTAGCCAGACAGGCTGCATTGGCGAGTTAAATTTCAAAATTCTCAAAGCATCGCGTAAAAACTCTGTCATAATAAAAAATTATACTATCTAATAACTATAAATAATGGATGAAACGACTATGCTTCAAAAGGGTGAGTTAGCTCCGATTTTCACTTTGCCAAATCAAACTAAGGATTTGTTAAGCCTACATGACTGTAAAGGTGAAAAAAACGTCCTGCTTTACTTTTACCCTAAAGACGATACGCCGGGTTGCACTATTGAAGCGAATGATTTTTCTCATCTAATCAATGAGTTCCATGCTCATGACACCCTGGTTTGGGGAGTGAGTGCTGATGACTGTGTGAGTCATTTTGCTTTTATCAGCAAATATGATCTAAAAATTAACCTACTGGCAGACACTTCCAAAGAAGTCTGCGATGCTTATGGTGTTTGGCAAAGTAAAACCAAGAACGGTACCACCAAGATGGGCATAGTGCGCTCAAGCTTTATCATTGATAAAACCGGCAAACTTGCCTATGTTGAATACAACGTTAATCCTGAAGGGCATGCTGAGGCAATGCTCGAAGTCGTCAAAAGCCTATAAGAAGCCGTAAAAGTCACATGCACAAAAAAGCCAACGTAAAGTTGGCTTTTTTAGTTTTAACAACTCAAATTAGCTTAAATCAACTTTACCATTCATGCTGGCTAGCATAGTAAGAAAAGGCTGCCATAAAGGCCGTTTCCTGAAACTTTTTTAGCCCTGTTTC
>JAASTL010000147.1 GCA_021767305.1 Piscirickettsiaceae bacterium
ACTTAAACCTAAAATACGGCGCATTAAAGGTAAAGGCAGATAAACTTTATGCCACCGAACTTTGAAACGATTTTGCAGTGGAGCGATCGCCAAAGTCATAAGCAAAAAGTAAATGGCCCAGTCACCGGTGGTGTGCTCAAGATATTCCACTGGGTTTGCGCCCATATTGTCGGTCAAAAAACGCCAAACCATGATTCCAAGTGGAATCATGGCGATTAAACTCAAGGCGATAATTTTCAATGTTTTTTTCATGTTTGTATTCGTGGATTTAGAAGAATTTTTTCAAATCCATGCCTTTATATAAATGCGCGACTTCATCCGCATAGCCATTAAACATCAGCGTTTTCTTTTTAAAGAAGGAACCTAGCGGGCGCTCCTTAGCTTGTGACCAACGCGGGTGTGGCACATTTGGATTTACATTTGAATAAAAGCCGTATTCTGAAGGTGTGGCGGCCATCCAGCTGCTGGTGGGTTGTTTGTCGACCAAGCGGATTTTGACAATGGATTTGCTACTCTTAAAACCATATTTCCATGGCACAACTAACCGAATAGGTGCACCATTTTGATTTTCCAGAGGTTCGCCGTATAAGCCTGTCGCCATCAAGGTTAATGGGTGCATGGCTTCATCCATACGTAAACCTTCCCGATAAGGCCAGTCAAGAATATTGAAACGCTGCCCTGGTAAATTTTCGCGGTCTTCAATACTGATGAATTCTACATATTTAGCTTGGCTGGTCGGCTGCACTTTTTCTAACAGCTTAGCTAAAGGAAAGCCAATCCAGGGCACCACCATTGACCAACCTTCGACACATCTAAAGCGGTAAATGCGTTCTTCTTGTTCGATTTTGAGGAGGTCATCCATATCAAAGGTTTGTGGGTTTGCGCACAAGCCTTCTATTTCCACCCTCCAGTTGTCGGTTTTAAGTTTAAAAGCATTTTTATTTGGATCTTCTTTAGCGGTACCGAGCTCGTAGAAATTGTTATAAGTCAAAGCATATTCAGCTTCGGTGAGTTCAAGATCAGGCTGGTATTTTGGGTTTTTGATGAAGTCCAAAGCCGCTGCACTAAGGGGTGTGGCAAGCAATCCGGCTGCGGTTAATTGTTGGATAAATTGGCGGCGGTTTAGGTAAAGCGATTTGTCAGTGACATCTGATTCTGTAAGTTTTTTCATTTTAGCCCCGTCCTTTTGGTGTATATGTCCATGATAAAGTTTGGATAAAAGTTATCGACATTCTGATTTGTTATTTTTTCTGTCGAATAGTTTTTAGACGTTTCATAACCATATTTATAACAGATTTAATTGAAAAACTTTATTAAGAGAGTGGTTAGAGTAGAATACTCAATTCAAAGTTTTAAAAGATCAGTAGAGATAGCAAAAGATGGCAAAAGTTAAGGTCGGTATCGTTGGTGGAACAGGTTACACAGGAGTGGAACTGCTAAGAATTCTAGCTAACCATTCAGAAGTTGAAGTCCAAGCAATTACTTCTCGTAGTGAAGCGGGTATGCGTGTTGATGAGATGTTTCCGAACTTACGCGGGTTGTATGACCTTGAGTACAGCGAACCGCAGCCTGAGGTGTTGAAATCGTGCGATCTAGTATTTTTTGCCACTCCGCATGGTGTCGCCATGAGTATGGCAGAACAACTGACTGCGGCTGGCGTTAAGATTATCGATTTAGCAGCAGATTTCCGTATAAATGATTTGGACGTCTGGTCTCAGTGGTATGGTTTTGAGCACAGTTGTCCGGCGATGATGGAAAAGGTTGCTTATGGTATGCCAGAGCTGTTCCGTAGCGATATTGAAAAAGCGCAAATCATCGCTAACCCAGGTTGCTACCCAACCAGTATTTTACTGGCCTTAAAACCTTTGATTGATGCCGATGTCATAGAACTTAGTACGGTCATTGCAGATGGTAAGTCTGGTGTAAGTGGTGCAGGGCGCGGTGCTAATGTGGCCATGCTAGGCGCGGAGATGAGCGAGAGTTTTAAAGCTTACGGTGTTAATGGCCATCGCCATTTGCCTGAGATGAAAGATAAATTGCAAATTTTGGCAGGTCAGCCTGTAGGACTCACTTTTGTGCCGCATTTAGTGCCAATGGTGCGTGGTATGGAATCTACTATTTACGCTACCTTGAAAAAAGATTTGAGCCAAGCCCAGTTGCAAGAGATTTTTGAAGCTGCTTATGCTGATGAGTTTTTTGTTGATGTTATGCCGGCGGGCTCTTTGCCTGAGACTAGAATGGCGAAAGGTTCGAATATGTGCCGTATGTCGGTATATCGTCCACAGGGTGGTAACCAAGTGGTGGTCACTTCGGTGATTGATAACTTGGTGAAAGGTGCGGCAGGGCAAGCAGTCCAAAATATGAATATTTTATTTGACCTACCTGAAACGGCAGGTTTAACCCAAGTTGCTCTGTTGCCTTAAAAAATCTGCAGCAAGAAAAATGACAATGTTTGTTATAATCTGAGGCTGGCTACATTAATTCAAATGCAGCATTGAACTGCATAACAATAAAAATGAGGAAACAGAGATGTCTGATATTCCACAACCATTAGATTTTACAGAAGCAGCTGCGCAAAAAGTCAGTGGCTTGATTGAAGATGAACAAAACCCGAATTTAAAGCTCCGAGTGTATATTACCGGGGGGGGATGTTCTGGGTTCTCTTACGGTTTTACCTTTGATGAGGCACAGGCGGATGATGATACCGTTGTCTCTAAAGAAGGCGTAACCTTGTTAGTTGACCCTATGAGTTTTCAATATTTAGTCGGTGCTAAGATCGATTATTTAGAAGACCTGCAAGGGGCTCGATTCGTTATTGAAAATCCAAATGCCACGACAACGTGCGGTTGTGGTTCATCATTTAGCGTTTAAACGCAATTAAATTTTTATTAGTGTCTCAAACGCCTGTTTGAGACAAAAGCTTCCGAGATAGAAACTATGCAATACATTCCTGGTTTGGCTGGTGTTCCGGCAACAGAATCAAAGATTTCTTACATTGATGGTCAAAATGGGATTTTGACTTATCGTGGTTATGACATCCAAGAGCTGGCCGAGTTCTCATCATTCGAGGAAACCACCCTGTTATTGCTCTTTGGTGACCTGCCAACAAAAGATGAGTTGGAACGTTTTGATGGCTTATTGCGTGAGAATCGACGCGTTAAATACAACATCCGTGAAATCATGAAAAACCTGCCTTCAACTACCCACCCAATGCACATGTTGCAAGTGGTAGTGGCGAGTTTGGCAGCATTCTATCCAAGCACTGAGTACATGAAAGGTGGCTCAGAAAACCAAGATTATGTAAATGATGTAACCATTAAGATTATTTCTCATATGGCGACCTTAGTTGCTAACTGGGAACACATGCGTAATGGTTATTTGCCGATTGAACCGCGTAAAGATCTAAATTATGCGGAAAATTTTCTTTATATGCTAACAGGTGAAGAGCCTGACCCTGATTGGGCTAGATTGCTTGATGCTATTTTGATTTTGCATTCTGAGCATACTATTAATGCCTCAACTTTTACTACCATGGTCACAGGCTCTACCTTAGCAAATCCATGTTCGGTCATCGCCTCTGCGATTGCTTCTCTTTCTGGTCCTTTGCATGGGGGAGCTAACCAAAAAGTAATTGAGATGCTGGATGAAATTGGTTCACCAGAAAATGCGCGTGCTTATGTAGAGCAACGTTTGGCTGAGAAAAAAGTTATTTGGGGAATGGGACACCGTGAATATAAAACCAAAGATCCGCGTGCTTCAATCCTGCAGAAGCTTTCTGATGAAATTCTGGCTAAAAAATCTGACGCAGGTGAACTGACTCAAGCATTTGAAACAGCCAAAGAAGTGGAAAAGGTTTGTTTGGAGTTGTTGGCTCACAAGGGTGTTTATCCGAACGTCGATTTCTACTCAGGAATTCTTTACAAAGAGATGGGCTTTGACCCAGGCCTATTTACGCCAATCTTTGCGGTAGCACGTTCTGCAGGCTGGATGGCACACTGGCGCGAACAGCTGCAAAACAACAAAATCTTCCGCCCAACCCAAATTTATACAGGTTCTGGTAACTCTTGTTACATCCCAATGGAAAAACGCGGCAACGGGGATACCGACTTAATCTAATCTTCTCGTTCCAACTCTACAGTGAACCCAGACTCAATTTTGGCTCTGGGTTTTTTTATTGTCTTTTTTTATTTAACAGTAAATTCTTATATTTAGCTCAAAGCCCCTGTACATCTACTTCATAAAATTCAGTTATTAAATGATTAGAAATAATACTTAAATAATTGCTTGATTAGTTACGCATTTATTTTGTAGTATTGATATACGTTTAATAACGACTGTCTTTCGCGTAATGCC
>JAASTL010000148.1 GCA_021767305.1 Piscirickettsiaceae bacterium
AGCCATCTTTAATAGCCGCTTGTGAGAGTGGTACATTCAGTTCTTGATGATAGGTTCGGATGGCGACAAAGTCATAATGCGGCGTGCGCATGAGGTTTTCGCAGCTCTCGTAGAGCAGTTTATCGATCTTACCAATGCGATTGAGGTGGTCAATAACGCTGAAAATAATCTCCATAATATTCTGGATATAGTTTTTATCTTCCAGCAAAAGATCATATTTTTGGGTACGTTCGTGCACGGCTTTTTCTAAAGCGATTTTCTGTCTCTCCAGTTCTTTGTGGCGTTTTTGCACTAAGAGGGCAATCGCCAAAAGTACGCTAAACAGAAGTAACGTCAAAACAAGGTTGTAGATAAAGCGATTTTGCAAAGAGATAATCTCGGCATTTTTCTTGATGTTGTAAAGGTAGGCAATGGGCTCACCCTCAACGTTTTTAAACGGGGTGTAGTGCGCGACATAGCCTGCAAAACCCGGCAACCAAACTGAACCAATCACCTCACTAAAATATTTCTTGGCTAATAAATTCTGTTTCACTTCATCAAGGTCGGTCAGACTTTTAATATGTGGATTCCCAATGCTACAAAGATCATTTTTAATGCCTTTATCAAGCACAAAATCTTTGCCATAAGGACTCAATAGGTAGTTGCCGGTTTCATCCTGAAAGACCTTTTTATTCATGACTTCGCCATCCAGCATAAAGCAGTGTTGACTGCCATAAATCTGATTCAACGAATCAATGATGGCACTCATGGAAATACTGATTTCCACACTGCCTAAATGTTGATTTTGGTAAATAATCGGGTAAACAAAGCGATAACCATTAAAGATTCGCCCCTCTTCAAAGCCTTTGACAAACTTTTTTTGTTGGTTGGCTAGTTTGACGGAATATCTGAAATCAAACAGTGAATCGCCAAATTTATTGGGGCGGTGCATGCGTAAGAAGCTGCGGCCATCCGGCAGGTGAAAATGCAGTTGGCGTACTTGGGATATGCGTTTTAGATTTTTGTATTTAGGGTTGAGAAGTTGAAAAAGTTGCTGATTAAGCTGTTTGAATTGGGTCGGTTCTGCGCTCTGTGCTTGTTGCAGAATTTGCATGACTTCGGGAATCATTATGGTATTCACAAAGGTGACTTCGCTATTGAGTTCAAACCCCTGAATCACCTCGTCAATATGGTTAACCTGGCGCTCATGATCAATCTTGAGTAGCAAATTAAGATTGCTTTCAAAGCTATAAATTAGGTAAGCGATAATTAAGCTGAAAAGCAAAATCAGCGTTAAAACAATGCGCGCCATAATGCTGGATACCCACAATAAAATTTAATCTATTGGCTCAGACTAAACCGATTTTAAAGTCTGCGCAAATTAGATTTTTAAGTCTGTGGATAAGCCTATGCGGAATGGCTTAGAGGCATGCAAAAAAACCGAAATGCCTACGTAAATGTTAATAAGTATGGCGATTGATGCCTGGGTTCAAGGCTCGGTTTAAAGTCTTAAGGATAAATTAAGGGTAAATTTAAGAGGCGTTATTCACCGCCTCTAACATTCTCAGGCTTGGGTAGCCATCCGCAGGCAGGTTTTGCTGTTTTTGGAAAGCTCGGAGGGCGCTGCGGGTATTGGCTCCGGCAATGCCATCTGGTTTGCCGGTGTCGAACCCTAGTTTGTTCAGGCGAGCTTGGAGCTCTTTGATTTGGGTGCGACTCAAAGATTTATCGTTATTCGGTTGTTTTTTGGTGAGCGCAGGGCGGCCGATAATTCGGTCGGCTAAATGACCCACTGCAACTGCATATTTGTTGGCATTGTTCCAACGTTTAATGACTCTAAAGTTTTCATAAACCAGAAAAGCAGGGCCTTTGTAGTCAGTCATCAGCAGGAGTCGAGCATTCATATCCACATTTGGAATCGGGCGGCCATCGGCTAATTTAATGCCCATTTTTTTCCACTCTTGCAGTGGGCGTTTAGTTTTATTATCCGCCAAAGAGAAATCAAAACCTTTTGGCAGTTTAACCTCACGTCCCCAGTTTTCTTCAGCTTGCCAACCCAATTGATTAAGAAAATTTCCGGCAGAGAAAAATGCATCCGGTAAGCTATCCCATAAGTTGATTTTGCCATCACCGTCGCCATCCACCGCATATTTCAAATAGTTTGATGGCATAAATTGAACTTGCCCCATTGCGCCAGCCCAAGAACCTTTCATTTGCTCAAGCTTAACATGGCCTTTATCTAGAATAGTCAGAGCACTCATCAGCTGAGTGGTAAAAAAACGACTGCGACGTGGGTCATAAGCTAGCGTTGCCAGAGATTCAATAATGGGGATATTTCCAGTGTAGCTACCGTAATTGGTTTCCATACCCCAAAACGCAACTAAGAATCGACCTGGAACGCCATATTTTTTAGTGACTTGATCTAACAACGCGCGGTGTTTTTGGTACATTTTTTCACCGTTTTTAATACGGTAGTCACTTACGGCGCGGTTGAAATATTGAAAAAAGGTCTGGGTGAACTCTGGTTGTTTTTTATCTGATTCAAGTACGCTACTGTTAAGTTCGACTTTGGCAAAAGCGATATCGAGCGTCTTTTTAGAAATGCCTTGTTGCTGAGCTTGCTGTTTGAAGTCAGTCAACCACTTTTGAAAATCCTGTTCGGAAGGCGCGAAGCCGCCCGTATTGGCATTTGCCATTGGCATAAGTGCCGTGAAGAGAAAAAAAGCGATGACTGAAAACAGTTGGTTAATGCGCATTTTCGACCTGGCTCTGAGTGAATAATTAATCGACTATTCTACCTAAACAAAGCCGAAGTGGGAGGCAAAAAGGTTTAAAATAATGGCAATTTAAAAGATAGCCATAATTGACGCCTTTTGCTGCCTGTTATGGGTTTCTTTGACCATTTTTATAAAGCCTTACAGCTCAAAATACGGAGCCCAACCATGAATTTTTTTGCCACATCTCCCGGCGGTTTAAGTGAATTGCTTAAAGAAGAACTTGAGTCTTTTGGTGCCACCGATATCAAAGTACAACCTCGTGGAGTGACCTTTAGTGGCGACTTAGAGGTGGGATATCGCAGTTGTTTGTGGTCGCGTTTGGCAAACCGTATTTTTGTTACTGTGCTAGAGACCGAACTTGCCAATCAGGAAGATCTAACCGCTCAGGTGGCTAAAATCAACTGGGGCTTACATATGGACGCAGAAGGTACTTTTGCGGTTTCATTTTCCGGTAAAGGTATGGGCATTACCCATAGCCATTTTGGTGCTTTGAAAATAAAAGATGGCATTGTGGATTTTTTCCGTGAACGGCATAATGCCCGCCCAAATGTGGATACTCAATACCCGGATATCAGAGTGCATGGTCACCTCAACAGAAATCGACTGACCTTAAGTATTGATTTAGTTGGCTATAGTTTGCATCAACGTGGTTATCGTGAGGGTCAACAAGTTACCGCACCTCTTAAAGAAAACGTTGCCGCGGCCTTGTTAATGCGCGCAGGTTGGGCTGATATTGCCAAGCAAGGCGGTTGTTTATATGACCCTATGTGTGGTTCCGGAACCTTTTTGGTTGAAGCGGCGATGATGGCATCGGACTTGGCGCCCGGATTGGAAAAGGCCGAGCGCATGCTGCTTAATAGTTGGAAGCAACATAATAAAGGTTTGTGGCAGTCTTTGATTGATGAAGCTGAGCAACGTGAAGCGGAAGGGCTGCGAAACCTACCGGATATTTATGGTTCCGATGCCTCGCATAAATCTTTGGATATTGCCCAAGAGGCGATTATGAATGCCGGCTACGATGATTCCATTGAAATCAAACAGATGACCGTAGAGCAAGGACGCCGTTGGGGTGACTGGCAAACCGGTTTGGTGATCTGTAACCCGCCTTACGGTGAACGTCTGGGCGAGGTGGAAGAAGTCAAAGGACTTTACACAGAACTCGGTAACTACCTTAAAAATGAATTCGAAGGCTGGCCGGCAGCAATTTTGACCTGTAACCCAGAGCTGGGAATGTATCTTGGGCTTAAGGCAAAACGAAGCCATAATTTTATGAACGGGGCGCTGGAATGTAAGCTGTTCCGTTTTGATATCAATGCCGAATCGCATCGTGAACCGGTGGTAAAAGCAGGGCCTAATCTGATTGAAAACCTCGCCAAGCAAAAGCCGGAATTGCAAGATTCGGAAGGCGCGCGCATGGTCGCCAACCGCATCAAAAAGAATCTAAAGCCATTACGCAAGTGGGCCAAACAAAATCAAATCAATGCCTACCGTGTCTATGATGCCGATATTCCAGAGTACGCTTTAGCGATTGATTATTATCACACCCTTGATGCTGGAGAGTGGTTGGTAGTAAATGAGTATGCGCCGCCTAAAACC
>JAASTL010000149.1 GCA_021767305.1 Piscirickettsiaceae bacterium
AATTTAATGAAGTTTTTAGCGTAATAAGAAATTCACATTATAGATACTGCTAACCGCTTTAATATGGGTTTTGTTATATAAAATTTTTATCGGGAGGGCGGCTCTAAGTGAGAGCAGATAAAGAACCTTGAGTTAACTTCCAAGTTTTACTGTTATCTGGATTTAAAATAGCGATAAGTTCCTTTGCAGTTGAAGTGATGACATGCTGAATATTGAGAATTTGCAGCAACTCCAATAGCTTTAAGCGGTGGTTTTCATCGAGTTCGGCAGGGAGATCATCAATCAACATAATAACCGGTTCATTGACGACTTTTTCATGCAGGCTGGCCTGCGCTAATAAAAGCGCACAGACAAAGAGTTTTTGCTGACCACGAGATAAGGTATTGATGGCTTCCTGGTTATTGAATTTAAAGCGGATATCAGCGCGATGGCTACCATATTGCGTATGCCCGAGTTGTTGATCTTTGGCAAAATTATCTTTAAAGAGCTGTTGTAAATCTTCAGTGGCTTTTGGCCAGCCAGAACGATATTGGCAAACAACCTCGGTTTCAATTTCCGGCATTAAAGCCTGGCAAAAGGTAATGAGATAGGGCGTTAAGTCATCTAAATACTGTTGACGGATGGCATCAATCTTGAGCGCGTTTTCAACGAGTGCATGATCCCATAGCTGTACTTGAGCGGCCGGTAACTTTTTCTTTAAAGCAAAATTTCGCTGCTTCAGGCCTTTTTGGTAATTGCGCCAATAGTGCATAAAATCGGCAGATTGATGAAAACAGCCCCAGTCCATAAATTGTCTTCTGGCTTTAGGTCCTTCTTCAAGGAGTTTGTGGCTCTCCGGCGTTAAGAGTTGAATGGGTAATAACTTGGCGATAGGGCCATGAGATTTAAGTGTTTCGCCATCTAAACGCAGCAGAGTGCTATCAAGGTTTTTTTGCACTCCTATTTTATGTTTTTGCAGTTTTTCATGCTTTTCATAGCTCGATGCTACTTCACAAAATAGGGTCGCGCTGCTCTGCTCATGTTGAATCAAATGAGAAGATTTTTGCGAGCGAAAAGAACGCCCCGTTGCCATTAACCAGATGGCTTCAATAAGCGCAGTTTTTCCGGCGGCGTTATCACCAATAATCAAATTTAAACTGGGAGCTAAATTCAACTGTGCTTGAGCACAATTTCGAAAATTCTGAATAGAAAGCTTAGTCAGTTGGGTCAATTCAAAAATGCCTTAGGAAAAGCTAAGAAAAAGCAGATAAGAGAAAATAGAATAAAAGTAGTCAAGATAATTAATGGGTTTAGATTGCTTTTGGAGTGCTGTCAGTTCAAGGCGGGAATTAGGGAGTGTGCGCAGTGCACACGACTGTTTCCCAACACCGAAATGGCAGTGCTCCAGAAGTAAGATAAGCCTATTAAAGGCGCATTGGCATGATGACATGCTGACACGAACAGATATCTGTTTTACCTTCAATCAAACAGCTACTGTTAGCATCTTTCATTAACATACTCACGCTATCTTCTTGCATTGAATTCAGTACGTCTAGGATATAACTTACGTTAAAGCCTACTTCCATTTCCGTACCTTGATAATCAATCGCCATATCTTCATGCGATTCATCTTGTTCACTATTGGATGCACTTACCGCCAATAAATTGTTAGACAGTACTAAACGAATACCTTTGAATTTATCATTAGAAAGAATCGAAGCACGCTGTAAAAGACTTCTAAGTAGTTCACGATCGGTAGTCACCAATTGGTCGTTGTGACTTGGAATAACACGACGGTAATCCGGGAAACGACCATCAACCAACTTACAAGTAAATACAGTTTCTTCAAACTGAACTGTTAGGTAGTTTTTAGCCAGTGCGAATTCAATTAAAGTATCGTCATCACCAATCAGCTTAGAAAGTTCCAATACCCCTTTACGCGGCAAAATTGCTTGAGTTGGGGTTAGGCCATCAATTGCCAGCTCAGTTGAGCACGTTGATAAACGGTGACCATCGGTTGCCACAACACGCAGTGATTGATTGCTGATATCGAACAGCATACCGTTCAGATAAAAACGTACATCTTGGCTTGCCATGGCAAAGCTAGAGTGAGAGATAAGCTGCTTGAGTTGATGCTGAGATAGAGAGAAAGACATATCGGCCTGACTCAAATCAATGGTTGGGAAGTCCTCAGCTGGCAAGGTGGATAATTTAAAACGAGAACGCCCTGCAGCCAGATTACAACGTGAATCGGCAAAGTCCATCACAATGGTTAAACCATCTGGCAATGAGCGCACGATATTAATGAGTTTCATAGCTGGCAAGGTAATTGCAAATTGATTGGTATCGGAAGATTCCAACTCGGTTTGGGCACGGGTTTCAATCTCAAGGTCAGAAGCGGTGACGATTAAGGTGTTTTCTGAAACTTGGAATAAGATATTCCCCAAAATCGGCATGGTCTGTCGTTTTTCAACAACGCCACCCACGGTCTGTAGAACTTTTAAAAGGTTTTCACGGGTTAAAGTGATTTTCATGCCTATACCCTTAGTTGGTTATGATTCGAACTAAACTATTAAAATCTTCATCAATGTGATGATCTGTTTCACGTAATTCTTTCACCTTGCGAACAGCGTGCAGTACCGTGGTGTGGTCTCTGCCGCCAAAGGCATCGCCAATCTCAGGTAAGCTGTGATTGGTTAACTCTTTAGCGATACTCATGGCAATTTGGCGAGGGCGCGCAACATTGCGAGAGCGACGCTTAGATAAAATATCCGCTACTCGGATTTTATAATAATCAGCAACGGTTTTTTGAATGTTTTCAAGGGTGACCATTTTCTGTTGCAGAGCAAGCAGGTCTTTCAGAGCTTCTTTGACCACATCAACGGTCAAAGCTTGCTGGGTAAACTGGGCATAGGCCCCCACACGCTTTAAGGCTCCTTCTAGGTCTCGTACATTACCACGCAGGCGTTTAGCAATAAAGAACGCCACTTCATCAGGCAGCACCACCCCATATTCTGAGGCTTTCTTAAGCAAGATGGCAACTCGCATTTCAAACTCTGGTGGTTCCACGGCAATAGTAAGGCCCCAGCCAAAACGTGATTTTAAACGATCTTCTAAGCCTTCTACTTCTTTAGGGAATTTATCGGAGGTCAGAATAACTTGTTTATTGCCTTCTAGCAGGGTATTAAAGGTATGGAAGAACTCTTCTTGAGATTGCTCTTTGTTAGCAAAAAATTGAATGTCATCGATAAGCAGCGCATCTAATGAACGATAAAAACGTTTGAATTCATCAATCTTGTTATGACGCAGGGCATTCACCATATCCGCTACAAAGCGTTCTGAATGAAGATAGACCACACGAGCGTCAGGTTTATCTTTCATGAGCTGATTACCAATAGCATGCATCAAGTGGGTTTTACCCAAACCAACGCCACCGTAGATAAAGAAAGGGTTATAGCTCCCGCCCGGGTTTTCCGCTACTTGTCTAGCTGCGGCGGCCGCGAGTTGGTTAGCTTTACCTTCGACAAAAGTATCAAAGGTAAAACTGGTATTGAGATTGTGTTTGATACCTGATTTTTTGGTAGTTGAAGCGGTTGATTTTTCTTTTGGCTTTTCTTCTTTGCTCTTTTGCAAAGGTTGTGGAACGAGCGGTTCCGGTTCATTAGCAGATTCAATGGCGTAGTCACCAATTTCAAGCAATACATCTGGCGTATTCGCCGGTGCAGCCATAGAAACGGCGTGGCGAATATTTTCCATTAAACGTTTGTTAACCCAATCCAAAATAAAAGTAGACGGTGCCAGTAGGCGAATAACAGACTCTTCTTCAATAGCTTGTAGGGGACGAATCCAAGTATGGAATTGTTGGTCGTTAAGATCGTTTTCCAAGTACTTAAGACTTTGTGACCAAAGTGATGACAAAATTGTATCCTCAAAAATTTAAGATGGCGTTTGGTTCGGTTTAAATACTTAGAACACCGCCACTCTGAATATGTATTTTGTAGGGTTTTTGAACGTGGCTAAAGCTCTGACGTTCAGTAATCTACATTTTATTGAAAGCACTCTAAAATGATAAAAAACCAACTTGAGACGAAACTCTCTTTTGATTTATTGCTTGTATGCTCTCTAAGTAACTCAAAGTTGAGTTTGCAATAGTGTGTAATCATGAATCGCGATTTATAAGAAATGGCCTAAAATCTTGTAGTCGTTAATTTGTGCCGCTGTATATGTAATGACATTTATTCTGTCATTTAGGGCGGTGTTTTCAGTCGTATGATTTTAGGTGAATGAGTAAATTTTAAGCACCTACTATTGCAAACCCATGA
>JAASTL010000150.1 GCA_021767305.1 Piscirickettsiaceae bacterium
GATCAAATGGATGGCAGAGAGGTGAAAACTTGGCAGATGGTTCATCAGCAGCTTCTGCAAGCTCTTGCGAGTGATCAACAAAGTATTGATCTGCGTTTTAATTCCAATCTTCACTCTCCATTTTTAGTAAAGAATATCGCTCTTACAGCACTTGATATCAATAACACCAAACAAAATTGGTTAGATGTATTGGGTCTAGAGATTTTAAAACCGAAAATGCCGGCGGTTTTGGGACAGGTTTTAGAACAGAGCCCAGCAGCTAAGGCGGGTTTGCAAAAAGGTGATCAAATCCTGCGAATTGGACAAAATAACATCAACGATTGGCAGGATTTTGTTAAAGTAGTGCAGGCTTTGCCAGGTGCAACCGCAGAGGTTGTTTACCAGCGAGATAATGCGCAATACCAAACGCTTGCGACCTTTGAGGAAGTCACTACTCCAGCCGGAGAAAAACAGGGCAGAATGGGAGTAGGTGTCGAAGTGGATGAAGAGATTTTAAAGCAGTACCAAACGGTTATTCATTATGGCTTTTTTGAGTCACTTCACAAAGCTTGGGAACGTAGCTTGGATCTTATTGATATGAGTTTAGTCATGTTAAAAAGAATGGTGCTGGGTGAGGTAAGTTTACAAAACCTATCAGGGCCAATTAGTATTGCCCAGTTTTCCGGTCAAGCAATTCAGTATGGCTTAATTTCTTTTTTAAGTCTGCTTGGCTTATTAAGTTTAAGTATTGGGATTTTAAATTTGTTGCCTATTCCGGTGTTGGATGGGGGGCATATCATGTTTTATTTAATTGAAATTGTTAAGGGTTCACCATTAAGTGACCAAGCCATGGCAGTGAGTCATACCATCGGGATGATTTTTATACTTGGACTTACTTTCTTAGCAATTTTTAATGATGTAGTAAGAATATTTCACAGTTAATGGGTTTTTGATGAAAGCGTCTAAAAAAGTTTTGTCTGCTGCCATTGCGGCAATGATGTTGGCTCCGAGTTTGGCAAATGCCTTTGAAATTAAGAAAATAGAAGTTGAAGGCTCTAATAAGGTTGAATTCGATACCATCAGTAGTTACCTAACGATTGGCGTGGGTAGCGAACTAGACAGCACACAAATAAGCGAAAGCATCAAACGTCTGTATAAAACTGGTTTCTTTAAGGATGTCTCTTTCTTTCAAAAAGAAGGCGGTGTATTGGTTATTAAAGTGGTGGAAAGACCATCTATCGCTGGCATAAAGATTGAAGGTAATAGCTTATTCGAAACCGATGTGTTGATGACGGCTCTTGATGGTTTAGGTATGAAAAAAGGGCGTATCTTTAACCAGTCGCAATTGGATCAAGTGGTTCTTGACCTAAAACGTCGTTATCAAAACCAAGGTTATTATGCCGCCAAAATTGATATTGATATTAAAGACCTACCGCGTGAGCGTGTTGAGGTTAATGTCAATATTACCGAAGGTGAGCCAGCCACCATCGGCCGCGTAAACCTAGTTGGCAATAAAGTTTATTCCGACCAGCGTCTTAAATCACAAATGCAAACCGAAGAGAATGTAACTTTTGGCAGCGGCGATCAATACTCCAAGCCTAAAATGCAGGCTGATATTGAAACGATTAAAAGTTACTACTTAGATAGAGGTTACGCTGAGTTTAAAGTTCGCTCATCGCAAGTGAGTATCTCAGCCGATAAAACCAAAGTATTTACTACCATTAATATGGATGAAGGTCCGCGTTATAGTATTTCTGATATCAATTATATTGGTGAATTGATAATTAAACAGGAAGAGCTGGAATCGCTTACTTCGTTTAAATCGGGAGATGTGTTCTCGCGCAGTGAAATCATTAAATCGGTCAATGCGATTCGTGATCGTTTGAGTGAAGAAGGGTACGCCTTTGCAGAAGTTGAACCGGAAACTGTATTTGATAAAGAAAACCTTCAAATCGCTTTAAACTTCCGCATCAAACCAAATAACCGTGTTTATATTCGTCGTATTGAAATTGAAGGTAATACGCGTACGCGTGATCACGTTATACGCCGCGAAATGCGCCAGTTTGAATCTGCACCTTACTCATTAAAGCAAGTAAGACAGTCTAAAGATCGATTACAAAGACTCGGTTTTTTCCAGTCCTCAGAAGTTCAAACCAAACGTGTATCAAAAGATCAGGTTGATCTGATTGTTAAGGTAACTGAACAGGCGACTGGTTCCATTTCTGCCGGGATTGGTTACTCTCAGGTTGATGGAGTGAGTTTCAATTTAGGAATTTCTGAACGTAACTTTATTGGTAGTGGTAATAAACTCAATTTAAATATTGCCACCAGTGCGGCGCGTAAAAACGTAGATATCGGTGTGACCAACCCATACTTCACTAAAGATGGTGTCAGTTTAGGGGCGAGTATTTATTATAGTAAGATTGATGCGACAGAGCTTGATGTTGCTGACTATACCACCAACAACTTCGGTTTAAGAACTAACTTAGGTTATCCGTTAAGCGAAGATGATCGTATTACCTATGGCTTGAAATTTGACTCTCAAGAGCTCGTTTGTGCAGGTGATTTTGATGATAAATTCTGTAAAGGATTCATTGAAGAATATGGCGAGGTAAATAACTCAATTATTGCTTCGATAGGTTGGTCTCATAATTCAACCAATGCGTTTTATTTCCCTAGTAAAGGGCATAAAACCAATGTCTCGCTAGAGGCCGTAGTACCGGGCACTTCTGATCTGACCTTCTATAAACTCTACGCGAATGAAACTTGGTTCCAGCCTTTAAGTGATAACTTTACTTTGCAATTAAAAGGTGGGGTTGCTTATGGAGATGGCTTTGGTGACAACGAGATTCTGCCGTTCTATGAGAACTTCTATGCTGGTGGGATTGGAACGGTTCGAGGCTTTGAACCAAACTCATTAGGGCCATACTATGATTATGATACCGATGGTACTGATAGACCTAAAGGTGGGAATGTTAGAGTCACTGGTACAGGTGCAATCGTTTTCCCTGTTCCATTAATTGAAGACTCAAGTAACGCTAGAATGAGTTTCTTTTATGACTTTGGTAACGTGTTTGAAGGTGTTGATAACGTTGAATTAAATGATTTCAGAACTTCTATTGGTTTGGGTGTTTCTTGGATTACTCCAGTTGGACCTTTAACTTTTAGTATTGCTAAACCTTTATCTAACTTCAAAGATGATAATATTCAAAGCTTCCAGTTTACTTTGGGATCAGGTTTCTAAGGTTTAAGTTTAGAATCACAAGAAGGTTGGGAAGCCCTATGGGTTTAAGGTAAAATCCCTGTGAGAGCTCAGTAGTAAATTTTACTCACCTCTCTAAATGCATTTAAAAATTAAAAAAAATAGGTGGATACACAATGCGCAGTTTCTTTAAGGTTTCTTTATTTAGCTTGATGCTTGTCTTTGCGGCAGGCAGTCACGCCGAAGGGGTGAAACTGGGTGTGGTAAATGTCGCTCTTTTACTGGAAAAAGCGCCTCAAGCGAAATCAGCTACTGCGGCCTTAGAAAAAGAGTTTTCACCACAACAGACCGAACTTAAAAACCTAGCAGCCAAATTAGAGCAACAACAAGCAGATTATCAAAAGGATCGTTCTGCAATGAGTGATGCTCAAAAAGTTTCTAAAGAACGTGAAATTGCCATGCTGACTCGTGAGATTCAGCGCCGTCGAAATGATGTTCAGGAACTGCTTAATTTAAGAAGAAATGAAGAACTTGCCAAGTTACAAACTATCGTCAATGAAGCGATTAAGGCGATTGGTAAAAAGCAAGGTTTTGATTTGATTCTTTATGAAGGTATTGCTTACACCAACAGCAAAATCGATATTACACAAGATGTGTTATCGCACTTGCAATCAACTAGTGAAAAACAGCGCTCCGAATTCAATAAGTAATTCGGTGTTGATGTTATGAAAATTAGTCAAATTCTTAGGTTTTTAGATCAGCACAATGCTGATTATGAGTTTAGCGGTGATTCTGAGGTTGAGATATCTCAGGTAGCCGGTTTAGATTCTGTCTCTAAAGGTGAAATTAGCTTTCTTAATGATAAAAAATATCTCTCTTATCTTGATAACTCTCAAGCTAGCGCGTTAATTCTTCCACTTGAGTATAGTGCTGATGCGGTTCCTGCCATAATAAATGCTGCTAATCCTTATTACGTTTATGCTTTGGTTGCACAGTGTTTAAACCCTTTTGATGCTCTGACCTCTGGAGTTCATGATAAAGCTGTTGTTGATGCCTCTGCCAATATTGCTTCCACAGCTGAAATTCAAGCTTGTGCGGTTATTTA
>JAASTL010000151.1 GCA_021767305.1 Piscirickettsiaceae bacterium
GCCCAGTTCAGAGATTTTCTCCAAAAACGCGACAACAATTTCCCCGTTATTTTTAGTCACACGATAGGCTTCTTGATAAGCCTTAAGTGGGTCATCTAAAAAGCAGGTAGAGGTGACAAAAATGGCAAAATCGAAAAGTTCGTCTTCAACCGGCAGTGCCTCAGCAACCCCTTCAATCACATTCAACCCTTTGGCAATTGAGATGTCACGCATCGCCTTGGCAGGCTCAATGCCGGTATGAATGTTTAAGGGTTGGGTGAAACGTCCGCTACCGGCACCAATTTCAATACCTTTGCCTGCAGGGAGTAGTTGTTGCAATGCCTTAATTTCTGCCTCATAAGTGGCAGGATTGTCTTCAAACCATTGTTCGTAGTCTGTAGCGTGTTGTTCATAGCCCTGAGTGTTTGGCATAGTAATTTCCTTTTATTGACACCCGCCTGAAAGCTTTATAACAAACACACTTCTTGGAACTTGCTGTAAAGTCGTTTGCATTTCTGCTGTGATTAATGGCATTAAAACCGCATAATCGCCAAGCAATGTGGTGCTCATGCTATTTTTAGCCACAATAATGTCTGGATTGTTTTCAATGCGTTCAATAAATGCCTTAATGGGAGGAATGTATTGTGATTGCAGCGGGTAAAGACTGATGTCTACTGAAATTTGCATGTCAAATTCCTATTGAATTTTATAAAAAAGGGCTCCAAAGGAGCCCTGATAACTTTAGAAGTCGTAACGAGCAGTTAGCCCAATGGTTCTCGGTTCACCTTTTTGCGTGTATGCAGTTGGCGCATAATTCAGTGATGGGTCGTTTCCAAAGTAGAAACCGCGTACATCATAATCTCTATCCAGCAGGTTTCTCGCCCAGAAAGTGACCGTGAGATTTTTATGGTTATATTCCGCACTGGCATTCATTAGGTAATAAGCGGCGGATTTTTCATTATGACTGTCTGAAAAATAAAAAGCATCTTTACCTTCGATGTTAGCAGAAACCAACCAGTTTTCATTAATGTAATGTTCAGCGCCAATCATGTACTGATAGTTCGGTGCATGAGCCTGATCACGACCATCTTTGATGACATAAGTGATGCCGCTGTATTTATCCGTGTATTCATACTCATTAAGACCAGATTCAAGCAGTCCAAGGCTCGCTAGCATGCGCCATTTGGCATTGATGTCCCAGTCCATTTCCGCTTCAAGTCCGTAGTTATAGCCTTCGTTGATGTTATTGGTGTAGATGGCAAAATCACCCACGTCGACTTGGTAGGAACCGCTTACTTGAGGGTTGACTCTTTTTGAGTAGAACAGAGCCAAACGAGTGCGTAAATCATTATTTAACCATTTAGACTTTAGACCTGCTTCCAAGTTCCAAAGATATTCGGTTTCGAAGTTTCTCAGGCTTTCAGGAATGTCGGTATCATTGTTGATACCACCGGTTTTAAAGCTTTTGGAAAAGGACGCGTAAACCGTTTGCGTCGGATCATATTTATATGTGAACCCCAGTTTGCCACCGAATAAGGTTTCATCGACACTATTTTCTTGGTCGTTAGAGTCGGTGTAATCCGATTCATAGTTTTCGCCACGTACCCCAAATGTATAGGTCAGTTTGTCGTTCGCGTGATAATCCAGCTGGCTGTATAGGGCACGGTTACGGGTTTCAAACTCTGACTCTGTTGGGTAGATTGCGTTCCAGTCATAGTCGATCCAGTTGGCGACGGTCTTTTCGTTTTGTACATTTTGATAAAGACCCACTACCCAATCCGTGCTATTGCCAAAGATACGGCCGTTTTCTGATGAAAGTAGTCTTATATCTACAGTTTGATTGTTTCTTTTTCTCAAGAACTGTTCCGCACCGTTATATGGACATTTGTAATCGTTGTCGTAATCATCATCATTACAAACAGGTTGTGCAGCCAAGTCAGAGAATCGATTTAAATCTACCCAGTCCGCATCATAGTTATAATCTATGTCCGAGGTAGATTTTGACGCCGTCGCTTCCATGCGTACTTTGTCATTCATATCCCAAGTTGCTTTCATGCCAAAAGCGGTAGAGTTAAGGATGTCCTCCCCCGGGGTGTCTGACTCGGTGGTAAAGTCATTATCTAAGGTGAATGCATCGTAGCCGTTATCTTTAGCAATGCGCATGGCGGTGAAGTCAACTGCCAAATCATCCGATGCCAGCCATTTCAATTTAGCTCTACCCGTTAATTCGTCAAGGTTGTTGGTGTTGTCTTTCTCCAGGAAATCATTTTCCATGTAACCATCCGTGACATGCCTTTGTAGCGCTAATCTACCGAGTAATGTGTCATCAATGATTGAACCACTGACAACGCCTGTTGTTGTGTAGGTATTGCGTGAACCGACTGTTTGTTCAATGTAGCCTTCGGTTTCAGCGGTTGGTTCATTGCCTTCAATCAATATCATGCCTGCCAAAGCGTTGGCGCCAAAACGTGTACCTTGAGGGCCTCTCAGAATCTCGATTTGCTTGGTATCCAGCAATGTAGCGGCAGCACCGGTTCGGCTGTAGTCAATCCCGTCGATGGTTAGACCGACTGATGGATTGATTGGCGTTTGGAACTGGCTGCGTTCTCCAATTCCACGAATTTGGAAGTATTGACCACGAGAAGCGCCAGCAGAAAAGTTAACATTTGGAGCCGTGTTTAAAACTTTTTCAACATGTTGTGCGCTACGCTGATTGATGTCTGTTACACCAATAACCGTAACGCTAGTGCTGGTGTCTTCTACCGTAGTTGGTCTAAAGTCTGCTTCAACAACGATAGGCTGAAGTTGGGCGGCAAATGCTTGAGTACTGCAAATGGCGGCAGAGAGTGCGATTAGGCTAGGTTTGAGTTTGAAAGTCATATTCTTTACCTTTTAAGTTTGGCGAATATGACACAAAGCAACGGCAACATTGTGCCGGTTAGACGATTAGGGTCTGATTGATTTGTGCCATTCCTACGCCAGTATGATCTGGGTCAGGTTCAAAGGGTGCTCTCGATAGAGATCTCAGGCCTATTGGCCGCCCCTTGGCAATTAGCTTGAATGTAAATTACAAATGCATGCTAACGTATTAAACCTTCTAAAGTTGGCTTTAGAAAGTTAGAAATTAATTATTTCTTAAATTTTGAGCGGCGGATTGTACCGTAAATCAATGAAAATACAAATAATAGTCGACTCTATATAAGCCATTGTTAAATAATTTCGTCGCCAATTAAGTTTATAAATTAACTCGTTCTGCTCTATCTGAAAAAGGAAAATCAATGGGTGAAGCAAAAAGTCCGAATGTAAGTGTCGAGATTCTCGAAAGGTTAAAGTCGCTTGATAGTCTGCCGCATTTTCCTGAAACCTTAATGAAGCTGGATCGCATAATTGACCGCGATGAAGATGTCACTGTTGAGCAGGTCGTTGACCTAGTAGCCCAAGATGCACGTTTGGTTGCCGGTTTGATAAAGTTGGCTAATAGTGCCAAATACAGTATGGGGCAAGAAATTCACGATTTAAGTGAGGCCGTGGTGCGCATTGGTTTTAAAGAATTGGGCAATTTGGCTTATGCCATCCATTTTCAAGGAGCAATCCATAGAAAGCCTCCCTTTAGTGATGTGCACTATTTAAAACACTCTTTGCGTTCCGCGTTCTTGGCTGAAAAATTGGCAAAACGCCTTTCAGTGGATGAGGGCGCAGCCTTCCTAGCGGCGCTAATGCGTGATATCGGTATCTATATGCTGGCTATCGATGACCGGGAAAAGTATATGGAAGTCATTAAACTCACCGGCTATAACATCAATAAACTTGCGGCGGCTGAAAACCATGTGTTTGGCACTTATCACGCCTTAATGAGTGCACGCTTGTTGCAAGATTGGAAGTTTCCTAATCCCGTCATAATGGGGGTGGCCTTTCACCATACGCCAGAAAAGGCCAACGATGTTTTCAAGCCTATGGCGCATATTACTTTTTTAGCCGAATATGGCATTTTTAGACTCGGCTTTGATAATGGTGTAGCAGATATTCCTGATGAAGAGCGTGAAGAGGCGTCCGATGCATTAAAAGCATCATTAGCTTTCTTTGATTTACCTCTGCAGGAGTATGACGAAATCATCCAAACGGCTGCCAAAGATATGGAAGAAATGCATTTTTAATGCGCTTTAGGAGTTTAGCTTGAGTCAAAAAGACAGCACGCCAAGTGTCAGTAACTTGGTATTAGACCGCCTGAAGTCATTGGATGATTTGCCGCATTTCCCGGATGCTTTGGCTAAGCTGGAAAAGAGCTTGGCATCAGGCGATATGCC
>JAASTL010000152.1 GCA_021767305.1 Piscirickettsiaceae bacterium
GCTTGCAGTGGTATTGCGGGGCCAGGTGGCGGTACGCCGGATAAGCCGGTGGGTACGGTTTGGCTGGCGTGGGCATTGCAAGGACGAGAAGAGGTGGTCACACAGCGTTTTCAATTTCCGGGAGATCGTTTAGCAGTGCGTGAACAAACTACCGAGGCGGCATTAATGGGCGTGATGAAGCTGCTTGAGGCTTAGTTTGCTTTAAATTTGGGCACTTTTAGACAAGCCTTTTTGACTCTTTAAATGAATGGCCAAAGCCGTTTTTAATCCTTGACCAATTGAATGCTCAATAAAATCATCAAGCTGGTTGGATTTGTTTTTAAAATTGTGTGATAATTTCGTCTTTATTTAAGGCGTAATTTCAGTGTTTTATGCGGATGGAGAAACTCTTGCATTCGTTACTGAAAATAAAAATTTAAGAATTGTATAAGCCTTTGTTTTAGCTGTTGTTTCTGGATAAGTTAGGAAGCGAATGCGAACAGAGGTTTTTTAATGCGTGATGCAAAAAGATTTGATGGTGGAAAATAAACCTTTTTATTATCAAACGGTTGGTTCTTGAACTAATGAACACGGTTTAAGAATTTAGCATAAGCTGAAATAAACTATAAATTAAGCACAAGCCAGAAGGAAACCAAATCCATGGATGAAAATAAGCAAAAAGCCCTCGCAGCAGCCTTAGGTCAGATTGAAAAGCAGTTTGGTAAAGGTTCGATTATGCGCATGGGTGACAACAATGCACCCCGTGATATTGAAGCCATCTCTTCTGGCTCACTTGGTTTGGATATGGCGTTAGGTATAGGTGGTTTCCCAAAAGGGCGTATTGTAGAAATCTACGGTCCAGAGTCATCAGGTAAAACGACGCTGACTTTACACGCTATTGCCGAGGCGCAAAAGGCGGGTGGCACGGCAGCGTTTGTTGATGCGGAACACGCGCTTGACCCAATTTACGCAGAAAAGTTAGGCGTTGATATTGATAACCTTTTAGTTTCTCAGCCAGATACAGGTGAGCAAGCGTTAGAAATTACGGATGCATTAGTGCGTTCCGGTGCGGTTGATATTGTGGTGGTTGACTCGGTGGCAGCCTTAACGCCTAAAGCGGAAATTGAAGGTGACATGGGGGACTCGCACATGGGTCTGCAGGCACGTCTAATGTCGCAAGCTTTGCGTAAATTGACCGCTAATATCAAACGTACTAACACCTTGGTTATTTTCATCAACCAAATTCGTATGAAAATTGGGGTGATGTTCGGTAGCCCAGAAACCACAACAGGTGGTAATGCGCTTAAATTCTATGCTTCTGTACGTCTAGATATTCGTCGTATTGGTGCGATTAAGAAAGGCGATGAAATCCTTGGTAACGAAACTCGCGTTAAGGTGGTTAAGAACAAGGTTTCACCTCCGTTTAAACAGGTTGAATTTGATATTTTGTATGGTCAGGGTATTTCTCGCCAAGGTGAGATTATTGACTTAGGTGTGAAAGAAAAATTGATTGAAAAATCAGGTTCTTGGTACAGCCACAACGGCACTAAGATTGGCCAAGGTAAAGACAATGTGCGCCAGTATTTAGTGGATAATCCTGAGATTGCTGAAGAGTTAATGGATCAGATTAAAACTAAGCTGATGCCTGAAATTAAAGCCAAAGCGGTTGAAGAGCAATCTGAAAAAGCATAAAAGAAGCAAAATTAAGTAGTGGCTATATTGCCAACTATTTACAAGGACGCTTGTTTTGATTAAAGCCGAAGACTTTCTTGCTGAATTGGAAATTAAATCTGGAGCTGACCTAGGTTCTGATCTGGGTACTGATTTGGGTACTGATTTAAGTTCCAATCTGGGTTTAAAGCCTAATAAGCAAAACAAGCCTGCGAATGATGAGCCGGATAGTTTATCCGGCTCTAGTGATATTCAAGGCTTGAAAAAACAGATTGAAAATAGAGCAGTAGCTCTACTTGCTCAGCGTGAACACGGTGCTAAAGAACTTCAACAAAAACTGCTGAAAAAGTTCCCGGAAACGCCAGAGATATTGGCTGAGTACAACGAAGTTAGGGGATTTTTGAGTGATTTGATTAATGACGTGATTGAGCTTTGCCAAGCAAATAACTGGCAAAGCGATGACCGCTATTTGGAACAAGCGGTGCACAGCTATATGGCGAAGGGGCATGGCCCCATGAAGATCAAACAAAAGCTGCAAACAGCATGCAGTAACAGCGAATTAATTGATGCTCACTTGAGTATTGATGAAGCGGATTGGGTGGAGGAAGCGCGATCCGCTTTAATAAAAAAATATGGTGACAATGGAAAACCGACCGAGCAAAAAGAGCAGGCACGTCGCATGCGTTTTTTGCAAAGTCGTGGCTTTTTTCCAAGCACTATCTGGAAAGCGTTTGACTAAAAAACTTTAGTTAGTAAGTGCTTAACAGAAAACAGAATTTAATAATTTTTACTATTTAGGTTGTATTGACTATGACGAGTGCAGAACTCAGAAAAGCGTTTATTGAGTTTTTCGAAAAGCAAAACCACACAGCGGTTCATTCTAGCCCGGTTGTTCCTGGAAACGACCCAACGCTATTATTTACCAATGCCGGTATGGTTCAGTTCAAAGAGACTTTTTTAGGTCAAGAGCAACGTGACTATTCACGTGCTACCAGCGTGCAGCGTTGTATTCGCGCCGGTGGTAAACATAACGATTTAGAAAACGTGGGTTATACCGCTCGTCATCACACCTTTTTTGAGATGTTAGGTAACTTCAGTTTTGGGGATTACTTTAAGAAAGAAGCGATTCAATTTGCTTGGAAGTTCCTTACTGAAGAACTGAATTTACCAGAAGAAAAACTTTGGGTCACCGTATTTGAAGAAGACCAGGAAGCAGAAGATATTTGGTTAAAAGAGATGGGCGTAAGCGCAGAACGCTTCTCTCGTTGTGGTGCCAAAGATAACTTCTGGTCAATGGGAGATACTGGGCCATGTGGGCCTTGTACTGAAATTTTCTTTGACCACGGTGCCGAGGTGGCAGGTGGCCCACCAGGTTCACCAGATGAAGATGGCGATCGTTACATTGAAATCTGGAACTTGGTGTTTATGCAGTTTGACCGCTCTGGTGACGGCACCTTAACGCCACTACCTAAACCATCGGTAGATACGGGGATGGGGTTAGAGCGTCTGGCTGCGGTGATGCAAGGTGTGCATAACAACTACGATATTGATTTGTTTAAAGCGATAGTCACAAAAGCAGCTGAGCTAACAGGTGAAAAAGACCTGAGTAATAGTTCTTTACGTGTGATCGCCGACCATATCCGTTCTTGTGCATTCACGATTGTGGATGGTGTTGTACCTTCTAACGAAGGCCGCGGTTATGTGTTACGCCGTATTATCCGTCGAGCGATTCGTCACGGTTACAAATTAGGTATGAAAGACCTGTTCTTCTACAAGCTGGTTCCAGTATTAGTGGAGCAAATGGGGGAAGCTTATCCTGAGTTAGTAAAAGAGCAAGCCAATGTAGAGCGCGCGCTAAAACTAGAAGAGACTCGTTTTGCCGAAACCTTAGAAAACGGTATGGGGCTACTGGAAGACTATATTTCGGGTATGGACGGCAAGGTGATTGAAGGTGAAATCGCATTTAAGCTTTATGATACCTATGGTTTCCCTCTTGACTTGACTGCCGATGTGGCGCGTGAACGTGGTTTGACTGTTGATGAAGCAGGGTTTGAAAAAGCCATGGAGGCGCAGCGTGAACGTGCACGCTCTGCCAGTAACTTTGCGGCACAGACCGGTGGAAAAGTTGATTATGACGGTGAAACTCAGTTTATCGGTTACGACCGTGATGATGCGGATGCAAAAGTCATGGCTATTTTTGTGGATGGCAATTCGGTTGAATCTGCTGCTGAAGGTACTGAAGCCACTGTGGTTCTTGGGCGCACTCCGTTCTATGCAGAATCTGGTGGTCAGGTTGGTGACAGCGGAAGTTTAACTGAAGGTATGCATAGTTTTCATGTGGATTCGTGTCAAAAACAAGGCAAGACCTTTTTGCATATCGGGCGCGTAACCGCCGGTACCATTGCAGTTGGTCAAGTTTTACATGCGCAGATTGATGTAGCGGGTCGTCGTGCTTCAGAGCGTAACCACTCTGCAACTCATTTATTGCATGCCGCTTTAAGAACTGTGTTGGGAACCCACGTTCAGCAGAAAGGTTCTTTAGTGAACGCTGAGCGTTTGCGTTTTGACTTCTCACACTTTGAGCCAATCAAACCAGAGCAATTATTGGAAATTGAAA
>JAASTL010000153.1 GCA_021767305.1 Piscirickettsiaceae bacterium
ATTAAATAGTCGACTCTGACAGAGTGTATTATGTGTCTAAAAATTTGATTAGGCGGCCTCTAATCCCATTAAGGTCTTTCGCGCCCAGCTATTGGCACTCATATAAGCAGAAGAGACCTGCATAATATCCATTCCATTACCTAAAACCGATGAGTTACCCTGTTCTAATGAACGTATGACAAACAGTGCTTTACCCATCTCTCCCGAGTTATCCACTAAAGCGATTTTCACTTCATTAGATAAAGGCAATTGACCGACTATATCCACCATAGACGCTTTTAAAAATGCATTTAGCGTAGAGAACATGCCGGCCATAAAGTAACGATCTTTCTGCTCCGGTTTACCCTGTTTTTCTGCCAGATCTTCCATGAATTTGGCGCGAACCAAGGCGGTTGCCAAAAGCTCTTTAGGTACATCATCCACCTCTGAAAGCATCATCATATTAACCCAAAACTTGAGGCGCTTGAGCCCCATAAAATTAACCGCGTCTTTGAGAGTTTCAATGACATGTGGAATATTGTTGCTTGGATGATTGATGGCACTTAGAAGTTTATGCGTTAACCCCACATCTGAGCCGACTGTGCTGACAATTTTTTCAAATTCAATATCGGGATCATTAACCTCAGCCAATAACTTAAGCATAGCTAAACGTGAACCGCTCAGCTCCTTTTGCCCTGAAATAACCGGCGTAGTAAAGAAATAACCCTGATAAAAATCGGCACGAACCGCTTGATAGGCCAAGAAATCCTCTTCCGTTTCAATACCGGTAATAATGGTTGGCTTTTGCTGCATTTTTAGTGCGCTAATAACGGTTTTAGCTTCTTCTGGTGAAAACTCTTTAGAATCAATTTTGACAAATTTAGCCAGTGCCAATAACTTTTTGTATGCCTCACTGTTTTCATAGCCCAGTACAGAAACTTTAGCCCCTGTCTTAAGTATCTCTTTAAGTTCACTTAAGGCGGTTTTGTTGTTGATAATAGATATATCCACCTCAACACTGAGGTCGGCAAGATTATCCATCTTTGGTAACCACTTCTCTTTGAGCGCTTCTACCGGTGCGGCAAAAAAAGTTGGTTTTTCTGCTACCAAAGCCTGCATACCATCATGCTCAGCAACTCGATCACAAAAAGCCTTCATGACTCCATCCCAATCAATAGGGTTTTGCTCGCTCTCGCCTGCTAACTCAAGCGAAAGATGGTAGCCATAAAGTTTTTGTTGCGCATCAAGAATAGGTTGTTTGTTTAGAAAAATTTGGGCAGGCATGGAACATCCTCGTATATTTGTTAAATTCAGCCATTTGTCATTATGAGCGATTATTAACGATTGTTAGCTACTGCTAACTTCTACTAGTTTGTATACTGTACGATCTATTATTAAGTTTTACGATTAAGTTTACGTTTGCATCATGACCCAAAACCTTGCCCAACACTTCCACATTTCTGGCGACGGTGAAAACAGCGCCTTAGAACTTTTGCATCAGCACACCCAGTTAAGCAAACAGCAAATAAAACAAGCGGCAATCAAGGGGGCAATTTGGCTCAGCCAAGGTTTTGACAATAGTAAAAATAAAGCAAAACATAAACCAGAACGCGTACGTAGATTAAAAAAAATACTTAGCCCAAATCAGTCTATTGATTTTTATTACAACGCTGATTTACTTAACACTGAATCACCTCCTGCAAAATTGCTTGCTGACTTTAAAGATTATTCTGTCTGGATTAAACCTAGGGGAATGTTGTCACAGGGCTCAAAATGGGCGGATCATACCGCCTTATACCGTTGGGTTGAACTCTACTTTCAAACTCAAAAAGCACCGCGACCATGTTGGATTGTGCACCGCCTTGATAGAGCGACTCAAGGCATAATGTTGCTCGCTCACAATAAAAAAACCGCGGCAGCTTTAAGTCATGCATTTGAAAAACATCAAATTCAAAAACGCTACCTAGCCATAGTTCATGGACAATTTCCCACTAACAAAATCACAATTGAAACACCCATTGATGATAAAAAAGCCATAAGCCATGTTTTTAACAAGCAATACCATGCAACATTTGATTTATCTCTAGTTGAAGTAAATATAGAAACGGGCAGAAAACATCAAATCAGAAAACACCTCAGTGAAGAAGGCTTTCCGATTGTTGGTGATCGCTTACATGGAAACCCAGAAAAAGACTTAAAGTTAAACCAACTTTTAGAGTTCGTTCCTGATTTGCAACTAAGCGCGTATAAATTAAGTTTTGAGTGTCCTATCACACTTTCTTTTAAAGAATTTGAGCTGGCGAAAGCAGAATATGATCTGCTCAGCCAATCTTACCCACTAGGCTGGTTGTGATATGCATACCCTTTTGCAATTTCCCATTAAAGGCAGCTTCTATTATTCAGCCAACCTTGCCTATGATCTTGACCTACTCAAACCAATGACCCGATTGGTGCTGGAAGCCGAACCGGACAATGTATACGATCTATTTGCTCGTCAAGTTTGGTTACCCAATCCATTAAAGTCAGCTCAACAAATACAACAGAACAATGAAAATACCGAGGGTTATCTACTCGGCTATATACCTAAAGTCATGACGGCTAGGCTTGATGAATTGCTTAAAACACATGAAATCAAATCTCTTAAACTGCAATCCTGTACCAAGCATGGTCAATATATCGAACTCATTGCCACGCTTGAGTTAGAACTCTCCTTAATAAATTTCATCGCGCTGAAATTCCTCGCTTTGTGGAGTTTGGAAGTCGCTAAATTTAAAACCCTGCGACGACGTCTTTTCCGCAAATAACACACAGTAAACAAAAGGCTATTGATAGAATGCCTTGTAAGAAATAAATCACTTAGATAAAAGCGATCAACTATGACTACCTCAAACTCTCCTAATAACAATTCTTTAACCCAATGTGCAGAGCTGTTAAATCAATCTGGCGAATACCAGGTACTTAAGAAATTAATAGCGGCAACCGAATTCAATTCAAATGCCCCGCAAAAAACGCACAAAGTTTGCATTATCGATACGGAAACGACTGGGTTGGATACTGATGTTTGTGAGATTATTGAACTCGGTTACCAAATTGTTGAATTTGATTCAGATGGCAATTTTTACCGCGTGCTGTCGGCACAAAATTTCCTGAATGAACCGGAAGGTGAAATTTCTGCCGAAGTTACCCAGGTAACCGGTCTAACTCTTGAAGATGTTCAAGGCCATCAAATCCCTTGGGAGCAAGTTGCCGCGGAAATTGCCGATGTCGCTCTTTGCGTCGCTCATAATGCTGGGTTTGACCGCCCTGTTTTAGAGCGCTATAACGAGGTGTTCGTTGATAAAATCTGGGGTTGTTCTGTAGCGCAAATAGATTGGATGGCAGTAGCCGATGTTGGTTCACGTAGCCAAGAGTTTTTATGTTGGAAAGTCGGGCAGTTTTTCTACGGCGCACACCGCGCCTTAGATGATGTGCAAGCGCTAACACAACTCTTATCATCCAAAGTCAGCAAAGCTCAAGTCCCGGCCTTTAGCTTCTTACTCAAAGCCGTGCGACAAAGTAAATCTCTTATAAAAGCAACTGGTGCGCCTTTCGATGTTAAGGATGATTTACGTAAGCGCGGTTATCGTTGGAATGTAGCAGAAAAAGTCTGGCAAAAAGTCATTGACGAAGCCAAACTACAAGAAGAACTGGGCTGGTTAATCGAGCACCAAACTCCCAACCCCAACATCATCAAACTCAAAGCCACGGATAGTTTTTCTATTAGAGCGCGGTAATCATCTCTGTTGATTTCAGTTTCTAATAAAGCGGGTTGACACTCCCGCTAATGCATATCCCCTCCATCAATCAAGTGGCTACGACTTGATAACTAAAACCGCCACCAAAACAAGCTAAGCCATTGGTTTGTAAATACCTTTCATCTAGTCTCATAAAATAACCTTAGATTCTAATAAAAATAAATTAAGTATTTTTACTCTATCGATTAGGTTATATTTATATCAGTGGTTGTGCTCATTAGCACCTTAAAAATCACTTAAATTGCTGAAACTGAAGTAAGGAAATTACTATGAAAATCCTGAATCACCGTCTGCACACCTCTGATGGCAATGCCATGCCGTTTAAAGCTTCGCCTAACTATTCAAAGGGGCGAAAGCTGATCCAAGACTATATTATTATTCACTACACGGCTGGCAGTAGTGCCAATGCCAGTATTAACTGGCTGTGTGATAAAAAAGCCAAAGCCTCAGCGCATGTTGTTATTGGACGTGACGGCGACATTAGC
>JAASTL010000154.1 GCA_021767305.1 Piscirickettsiaceae bacterium
ATGTTTTGTTTTTCCAGTTCATAAACTTCTGAAGTGGTGTAAACCGTCATGGCATCCACCTTACCGCTAATCAAATCTTTTGTTGCTAAAGTATGTTGAAGTGGGGTGAACTTGGTGGCATCTAGGTTAGATTGCCTGAGCAGGGCAAAGATTTCCGATGAGTTTTTCTCTATCATCAATTTTTTACCAGTAAGGTCAGTGATTAAATCGATACCGCTTTGCTCTAATGCCAGCAAGGCAAGTGGAGAGTGTTGAAAAATAACACCCAGCACCACCACCGGTTCACCGGCTTGATGGTGTATCAGTAGTTCACTGGTTCCTACCCCAAAGTCGGCACGGCCTGCTAACACTTCTTCGATTGGATCAATTTCATGCGAGGCAGGTTTGATTTGAACATCAAGTCCTGCTTTTTGATAAAAGCCTTTGGCTTGAGCCATGTAATACCCGGCAAATTGAAATTGGTGGGTCCATTTAAGCTGGAGGATGACAGGTTTGTTGTGGTCGGCATTAGATCGCCAGTTTTCGGCCCGCACCGATAAAGATAAGCCAATCAGTAGCAGTGCCAATAATGAATACCATTTTTTCATTTAAAAATCTTTAAAAATATTGTCACTGGCTCTGGCCAAAAAAATTGTGAGTTATTCAGAGTCGATTAAAACTAGCTATATAGCAGTAGTGACAATATTCTACTTTATTTTGTCTACTATTTTGTCGACTGTTTATTTTAGCTTTATGTACTTTGGCTTTATTTAGGTTTTATTTAAGCAGGGTAGGTGCGCCAAACAGATAGCCTTGGAAGTAATGCACGCCAAGTTTGGTCATGGCTTTCATCTGTTCTTCTGTTTCTACTGCCATCGCTATCACTGCAATATCTAAGCTGTCAGTCAGTTCGCATAGGCTGGAAATATAGTTGTGGGTTTGCTCATTGTCATCAAATACTTTGCAGAAAGAGGCATCCAGCTTAACGTAATCAGGGTGTAGGTCTTGCAAGTAACGCATATTGATAAAGCGTGATCCAAACTGATCGATACCAATCTTCACACCTAGTACGGATAGTTTTTTCAGTAGTGGCCAAACCAGTCCTTTGTGATCAATTACCAACTTCTCAGGTAATTCAACAGCAATACGGCGGCAAATTTCCGGTGCCCCCTGCAATTTTTGCAGGATGCTCTGTTGGAAGCTCTCATTTTCAATAATCGCTTTAGATAAGTTGATTGCCACCAGTGGTGTTTGTGTTTGGCTTTTAAGGTGATGAATTACTAAGTTAAATACCATCTCATCAATGGTTGCCGTCATATTGAATCTTTCAACTTCTGGCATAAAGTAGCCGGCAGAGCGCACTACGCCATCAGCATCTTTTAAGCGAAGTAGTAGTTCTTGGTCGTGGATTTCGTGATTTTCGTTATAGGCACTTTGTTGATAAAGTACAAAACGTTTTTCTTGAATGGCTTGATTTAGCGTATCCTGCCAAGTCTCTTCATGCTCACTGGACTCGTCACAGTGATACAAATAACTGCAGTTTTTACCTTCATTAACCGCTTGTTCAATGGCAAAGTCTAGTTGTCCTAGGAGTGCTCCGCGTTTTTGTCCTGGCTGATAATCCATAACCGCTGCAGAGACGCTGGTTGCATCATCTGTAACTTGCAACTCTTGCAGTAGAGTAGCTAAATACTCTGTTACTTGCTTAGCGGAGAGCTCAATATCTCTGGCTCTAAGTCTTGGAAGAATAGCGATAATCTCAGTTCCGTTTAAACGGGCAAACAGAGCATCTTCTGTGGTCATGAGTTGTTTGATCTTTGTGGCAAGTTGCTTAACGAGTTTGTCCCCCATTGGGTAACCGAATTGGTCATTAAACTCTTTAAGATCATGAATTCGTAACAGAAAGACACTGCCGAAAGTTGCGTCTTCTTTGGGGTCTAAAAGGGTGTCAAAAAGCATATCAAAGTGACGTCGGTTGCTGAGTCCGGTAACCGAATCTTGGAATGCCATTTTCTGCAATCTTTCGGCATTATTGGCATCTCTTTCAAATACCGATTTCAGTTTGCCTACCATGGCATTCATGGCCACCACAACTTGCTTAAATTCCGTGGTACTCGGTAGTTTTTCTTGCAATAGATACTGTTTTTTAACAATGGCTTCGGCTTGTTTTTCCATTTTCTTTAAAGGCGTCAACATTAAGCGCGTTGTGTAAATCGCAACTAGAATGGCAATTAGGGCTGCGGCAATAAACCAAATCAGCAAGTTTTTTGTGGTTTCCCAGAGTTGCACATAGGCATAACCCGCATGACTAGAAACTTCTAACGTGCCAAGCGGTATCCAACCTGCTTGAACCAAGGCTTGTGCATTGGGCGTTTCAAGTGGGATGCTATCGATAAACCAGCTTGGAACGGCCTCCATTTTTTTGCTGTTTTCACGATGGTAAAGAGTGACACCTTCCATGTCTTTAAGGTTGATGTATTCATAATAACCGCGGTCAAATACCGCGTTGATCATGGTTTCCATGCTTGAAATATCGTCTGGATCGGGAACCGAGCTAAGTGATAAACCTAAGGATGTCGCGGTATCCTGAGCGTGAGATAAGAGCTGTTCTTGGAGAAAGTTTTTGGTGTTATTGATGTTCAAGGCAAAAGTACCCAATAGCAGGGTGATTACCATTACGGTAATAAAAATGATCATCTGTTTGCTTAAACTCATTGTTGTTCCTTTCAAGCTGTTTTACATAGCGAGTGTAAAAATCTTATGCCGCAATCGCAGGCGGCTAATTAGTCGACTAGTTATTGATACGGTTTAATAATTCATTCCATTTTTTTAGCTTACTGGTGCCGCCTTTAACCGACTTACCTTTGCCTCGTTGTTTGGCTAACCAAAGACCATCACCATTAAAACTGTAAACCGGTACCAAATCCTTACGGCTGGTGGCTTTTAAAATTCTTTTATTGATATTGTCTAAAACCAAAGGGACAGATCTGGGGCTTTCAAAGTAGGTTAAAACCATATGCGCTTGGTTATAGCGCAGTGCTTTAACATAGGTGATATAAAGTTTACTTTCAGGCACGCCGAGCGCCTTGAGGGTAAAGTATTTTGCAATTGAATAGTCTTCACAGTCACCGGCATCAGTGGCCAGCATTTCCACTGGAGTGGCCCAGTAATCTTTCTTTTTCCAGTGGATAATGTCATCAATAAAACGCACGCGGTTGAAAAAGTCATTCACCAGTTCGAGTTTGTCGTCTTCATCCATGTCTTGATTTTCATTCACCAACTCTTGCCACTGTCTTAAACGGTCTGCCGCTCTAGCACCATAACGCTGTTCAGTTTCGGCAATTTCTGCTTCCGTGACGATTTGCGGTACCGGTTTTGCGATGGCGAGCATCACGACTAAACTGGAAATAACAATCGCAAGCAGGCTGTGGAGCTGGGTTTTGAAATACATGAAATCAGTTTAGACAAGGCAAAAAAAAAGGCAACTATTTTAAGTTGCCTTTTATCAGCATTTTCAACGAGACTAGTATTTAGTCATCTCATCTGGAATGGTTAGTGTCGCATCCGCTGGTAATTCAGATTTTTTGACTACCTTGAATTCAATGCGTCGGTTTTGATAACGACCTTCTTCAGTGGTGTTGGTTGCAATTGGTTCCAATTCACCACGCCCATTGATATAGATATCATCCGGGTTGTGACCTAACTCTTGCACAATAAAGTCTTTAGTGCTGTTTGCTCGTCTCCAAGATAGACGTAGGTTGTATGGCTGTTTAGATTTCCAGTCCGTATGACCGGTAATCAAAATGACCTCATCATCTGCCATGTTCTGGTCTTCTTTACGGTTTTTCAATGCAGCCGCAGAAGCTTTAAGGGTATCCACTTGGTCAGGACGAATATCGTGTTTGGCGGTATCGAAATTGATATTAGCCAATACAAAGTCGACTGGTTCACAACCTTGTTTATTCACTGTGGCACCAGCAGGAGTATTTGGACATTGGTCCTCAGCGTTAATCACGCCGTCTTTATCAATATCGTTATTCAGTTTGCAGCCTACTTCGTCAACGGGTGTACCTTCAGGTGTTCCAGGACATTGGTCTTTACTGTCTACCACGCCGTCATTATCTTCATCGCCTTCACAACCGAAGATGTTTACCTTAACGCCCGGTGCTGTGTCAGGGCACTGGTCTAAACGATCAAAAACTCCGTCTTTATCGGAATCTAGTTCACAACCATTTGTGTCAACACCCAC
>JAASTL010000155.1 GCA_021767305.1 Piscirickettsiaceae bacterium
CATTTTTTACAGCATTACCAAATAGATGAAAGCCAGGTCAAACTCATCTCTATGGGTTTAAGTAACCAAGTCATGGCTTTTAAACGTAAGCAAATCGACATTGCTATTACCTATTTTCCAGAAGCCTGGGAAATCTCTAATCTAAATGCCCATGAACTCTTTAGTAGTCGTGAAATACCTAATACAATTTTAGATGTACTCGTGATACGTTCGGAAGTTTTAAAAACTAAAAGCAAATCTGCTTGCCAGGCGGTATATGCTCATTTAGATGGCTTAAAACAAATTCGTAATAACATTACCGATAGCAAATACAAATTGGCTGCCATGATGGATACCACAGGAGAAAAAATCATGGAAAACTTAGCCAAAATCAGCCTACCTTCTGCCGAGCTCAATTACAGTTTACTGAAAAAAGATGGCGATTTGACGGCGGTTGCTGAACGCCTAAATCACATTCTCAATGATGCCAATATCACGCAAAACTCTGGTTTAAATAAAAATATTACCACTGACCAATGTGTTATGAATTATTTGGAGCACTCGTGAAACAGCAAAGTTGGATTAAACATCTACTCTTAATCACGCTATTCACTTTTTCTAACCTAAGCTGGGCAGAAAAAACATTAGTGTTGGGTATCTATCAATATCTGCCAAAAGCGCAGATGATTCATCAATACACCCCCTTTGCCGACTATCTCTCCAGACAATTGCCAGAGTATAAAATTGAGCTGAAGGTGTTAGATACTAATCAACTATTGCAAGCCATTCGTGACCACCAAATCGACATGCTGCTCACCAACCCTTATCACTATGAACTCATGCGCAATGAGGTCTCCTTAAAAGGGGTAGCGGCGACTCTCCAACGAAGTTATGAAGGCCATGCATTAGATAGTATTGGGGGGGTGATTTTTACCCGCGCGGATGAGACTAAGATAAATAAATTGGCTGATTTGGAACAGAGTGTGATTGCTATTCCAAGTACCCGTAATACAGGGGCTTATTTATTGCCGCTGTATGAACTCCACAAAGCGGAAATGAGGGTTAAACCTCATCAATTTGTTAAAACCGGCAATAATATTTCAGTGGTAGAGTCGGTCATGCAAGGTGAGGCGCAGGTGGGCTTTGTGAGAACCGGTATATTAGAAAGGTTTTTTGCCGAGGGTAAATTAAAGCCTGAAGATATTAAAATCATCAACCGTCAACATGCCAGTAGCTACCCACTTATTGTCTCTACTGCACTCTATCCTGAATGGCCTTTTGTCTTTCTGCCTGGCCTCAATTTAGAACTGCAAAAACAGATTACGGTTGCCTTGTTCTCATTGAAAAAAGACAGCCCAACGGCATTACAAACCGGAATTCTGGGCTTTGTATCGCCAAGCAATTACCAAAGCTACGAGCATATTCTGCGCGCCCTGAAATTCCCACCCTACAATATTCCAGCCAGATTAAATCTAGAACAGTTCTGGCATCTTTACAAATGGCCCGCGTTGAGTTTTAGTTTTTTTATTATTACCCTGCTTGGGCTATTAATCTTTTCAGAGGTGATTCGCAACCGTATAGAAGAGCGCGATAAAAAGTTAATCAAACAATCTGAACTCGACCAAACCTTATTACAACTGCCAAAGTATGCCGAAGACCATACCGAACAAGAACTCATGCAGTTTGCTACCGAACAGCTGGAAAAACTCACCGATAGCCGCGTGGCTTTTATGCACCTGTTTGATGATTTTGAACAAGAGATTGCTTTGGTAAGTTGGTCTAAAAACACCTTAGAAAAGTTCTGTCATGTGGAAGACTACAACCAACATTACACTATAGATAAAGCCGGTGCCTGGGCGGATGCGATTCGTGCCAAACAACCGATTATTATGAATGACTACGGCAATTACCCAAATAAAAAAGGCATGCCGGAAGGACATGCAGTTCTAGAACGTATGATCTCTTTACCGGTTTTAGATGGTGATCGCGTGGTGATGGTAGCCGGGGTGGGTAATAAAATTGATGACTATAGCGATACCGATGCCGATGTCTGCCAATTGGTTTGTAATGAACTTTGGCATCTCATTAAAGAAGAGCGTACCCAAAAAGAGATTAAACAGCAGAAAAACCGTTATGAAGACCTATTGAATGACTTGGGTACCCAATATGTGGTGTTCTCTTATGACCCTTTTAAACACCAAACCATCTATTTATCAGCTGGGTTTGAGCAAATTTTTGATAAACCGAGATTTGCACTCTTCAATAAAAGCTTAGTGGACGAGATTGACTGGCTTCCAGAATGTATTGATGAATTTAACCAAGCCATTGAAGCAATCGTTTCTAGCCAAGAAAACGAAACCGCAATCAAAATGAGTTTTCTTAATGACGTGGGTGAAAAACGCACCGTTAGTCTGCAATTACACGGTAGTTACGAATACCATGAACTTCGCACCGTCGATGGCTTAATCAAAGATGTTACCGAAGAAATTGAGGCGGAAAACAAACTTAAACAAGCGGCTCAAGTGTTTGATTATGCCAATGAAGGGATTTTAATTACCAATCACCGCAACCAGATTATTCGCGCTAACCAACGTATGGAAGCAATTACCGGCTATAAAGAAGCCGAGTTAATTGGCAAAAACCCTCACGTATTCAGCTCTGGCGAACAGAACAATATTTTTTATGAGAGTTTGTGGAACTCCTTAACCCTGCTGGGTTATTGGGAAGGCGAGCTCTTTAATAAGCGCAAAGACGGAACCTTGTATCCATGTAGCCTAAAAATTAGTACTGTTTATGATGATGAACATCAACCGGAATACTACATTGCTCTGTTTGCCGATATTACCGAAGAGCATAAACAGCAAGAACAGCTTGAACGCATGGCACATTATGATGCCTTGACCAACCTGCCTAACCGCTTGTTACTGACTGACCGCATCCACCAAGCTATTTCCAGCCTAGAAAGAACCGGCGAAGTAATGGGGCTTTTATTTGTGGATCTGGATGGCTTTAAGGAGATTAACGATGCGCATGGCCACTCTTATGGCGATGTGTTACTCAAAACCTTAGCAAAACGCTTACAAAAACTGATTCGCAAACAAGATACCGTCGCGCGATTGGGTGGTGATGAATTTGTGATTATTCTTTCCGGCAGTGAATCAGAACAACAGCTCTATGAAGTTGAGCAACGTATTTTGGCTGAGATTAATGAACCGGTTATTTACAAAAACCAGTTCTTGAAAGTTTCCGGTAGTATTGGGGTGGTTTATTACCACTCCGGCATTGATCAAGAGTTAGATCCAGATCAATTGATTCGACTCGCCGACCAAACCATGTATCAAGCCAAACTGCAGGGTAAAAACCGCATTAACCGCTATAAATGGCAAGACAGTAAAGAGCATAAAGAAATTCTTGCCGCCTTTGATAACCATGAATTCAAGCTGTTCTATCAACCCAAAATTGACTTTAAAACGGGTGAAATCAATTCTCTAGAAGCTTTGATTCGCTGGATTCATCCACAAAAAGGCATAATTGCTCCCTTCTTTTTCTTAAATAAACTGAAACAACTCGACTTAAATGGCAAGCTCAGCATTTTAGTGGTGGAAGAAGCCGGGCGCTTCTTAACGGAAATGACAAAAATAGGTATTGATTTGAATGTCAGTATCAATATCAATGGTTATGACTTGCTCAGTGATGACTTTACTCATGCACTGGAAAAAACCTTTGAGCACTCTAAGGTGATTAGTTGTCATAACCTCACTTTGGAATTATTAGAAAGCTCGGCATTGGAAAACATCAATTCTATATCCGAGCAAATCGACCGCCTTAAACTCAAAGGCTACCGTTTTGCCATTGATGATTTCGGAACCGGGCATGCCTCTTTGAGTTACATGAAAAACCTGCCGGTTAATGAGGTTAAAATTGACCAAGAGTTTGTGCGTAATATCTTCAACGAGCCTTCAAGCTTCAGTATTATCGAAGCGATTAAATCCATGTCTGAAGCCTTTAATGTATCAGTGGTCGCAGAAGGGGCGGAAACCGATAATCATGTGGAACTCTTAATCAAGCTCGGTATTCACCATATTCAAGGTTATGCCATTAGCAAACCGATTTCTGAAAGTGAGATTAAAAGCTGGATTGAAAATTGGCATTGTGATGAAAAATGGCAAACTTTTGCCGAAATTGGTAAACACCAAAAAGAGCTCTTAAAGGCTAAATTGGCACATATGGCGTGGGTGAATAAGTTACA
>JAASTL010000156.1 GCA_021767305.1 Piscirickettsiaceae bacterium
GTTAATAAGCGAGCGTATGAGCAACACAGAGGGGTGAGGTTTTAGCGCAATCTAACCTACCTTTACACCGAATCTTCGGTTAATCCCATAGACGAGCATCAACACCAATAATGAAAATATCAACATAATCGCCGATAACACATGCGCTTGATCGTACTCTAGGCTTTCAACATGATCGAATATATCAATCGAGACCATACGTGTCTCACCGGGGATATTGCCGCCTAACATCAATACCACCCCAAACTCCCCCACGGTGTGGGCAAAGGTTAAGGTCGCCGCAACGAGAAAACCGCGTTGCGATAAAGGTAAAACAATGGTAAAAAAGCGGTCTAGCACATTAGCTCTGAGCGTGGCGGCGGCATCCAATAATTTTTGCGGTACCGCTTCAAAGGCATGCATAAGCGGTTGCACGGCAAAAGGTAAAGAGTAGAACACCGAACCTACAATCAAACCGGTTTTGGAAAAGGTCAACTGCCCTTCAAACCCAAAGAAACGCAAAAACTCGGTGACATAACCATTTGGGTTCAAAATAATCAGCAGATAAAAACCCAAAACCGTTGGCGGCAATACCAATGGCAAGGCCACCAAAGCTTCCAACACAATCTTTGAAGAGTGTTGCATACGTGCCATCCACCAAGCCAGCGGTGTACCTAGCAATAGCAGAATTACCGTCGTCCAAGCCGCCACCTCTAGGGTCAACCAAATTGGTTCTAAACTGACCGTTGTTCCAAATATTTCCAGCATGAATGCACTCCAAAAACGTTACGGCGTACTATAACCATAAGCATGAATAATTTCTAAGGCTTTAGGCGTTTTGATATATTCCATAAAAGCCTTAATCGCAGCATTGTCTTGCCCACGTTTTAAAACCACCGCACCTTGTTTGATCGGGTTGTAATCCACTTGCGGCACTAACCAATATTGCCCTTTTTCATAGATTGGGCTTTGTGGATCGACCACTTGAGATAGAGCGATAAAACCAATTTCGGCGTTTTGTGTAACGACGTATTGAAACGCATGGGCGATGCTTTCACCATTGACCATTTTCTTTTTCACGCCATCATAAAGCCCCTTATTTTTTAGGAAAACCTCTGCCTGAGTTCCATAAGGTGCGGTTTTAGGATTAGCGATTGCCAAATGATTAAATTCGGCTTGTTGCAACACTTGCATTGGCTGTTCAGCTACTGCAAATTTACTACTGTAAAGCGCCAGCTGACCTTGAGCATAAACAAAGTAAGAACCCTTAACAGCCAAGCCCTCATCAACCGTTTTCATGGCACGTTTTTCATCAGCGGCAAAAAAAGCATCATAAGGCGCGCCATTTTTGATCTGTGCAAATAATTTACCCGTCGGACCAAAAGAGAACTTCAATTCATGTCCGGTATCCTTATTAAATTCTTCACCAATTTTTTCAATGGTTTTGGTGAAATTTGAAGCCACTGCAATTTTTGCGGTTTCGGCGTAAGCTTGACCATTGATTAATACTGCCATGACTGCAATACCAATGCCTTTAAGTAGATTTTTCATAAGGTAACCTTTTTTATTATTTTGTTTTATATGTGAATTTTTCTATATAACGTTATATACATATCGTATTGCTTAAAAAAACCTGGAGTCCAGGCTTGTAAGTTTTAATCCGTTTCAAATCCGTTCTTAATCTGCTACGGCAAGTAAAACATGGGAAGCTTTAACCAAAGCGCAGGCGCGACAGCCGACATGTAAACCCAGAGCCTCAACCGAACCATTGGTAACAATGGCAGAGATTTTGTGCCCACTGGCCAATGTAATAGTGACATCACTATTTACAGCCCCAATTTCCAATTCGGTGATTTCGCCGCAGAACTGATTACGCGCACTGGTTCTTATGCCATCGACTTCTTCGGACAGAATCACCCAGCTGGCTTTAATCAACGCATAGACATCACTGCCTACCTCTAAAGCCAACCTTTCTAAACTGCTTGGCGTGATCTGCGCCACTATTTCGGTATTATTGCCAACTGCAACGATGACTTCACAGTTCACTTCACCTTGAATCACTTTACTCACCGAGCCATGGAACAGATTACGCGCACTGGTTTTCATGGAAATCTTCCTCATTAAGTCAAGTTGCGAAAGCACACCGGGAGACATCTCTTCTAGTTGTCGCATCCATTGCTGCATCTGTTCTTGAAACAATAGATAAGCGTTCAACAACTCTTGTCCAGCGTTGGTCAACTGCATACCGCCACCACCAGAACCGCCTTTTTGCGCAGTGACAATGTCTTGCCCTGCCGCTTCAGTCATCGCCTCAACGGCCTGCCAGGCGCCTTTATAACTCATGCCACAAGCTTTAGCCGCCTGCGATAAAGAGCCGAGGGCTGCAATTTTATTCAAAAGTTCAAGACGACGCTGCCCAGAACGAGTCTGTTTGGAGCCGAGCAAAAAACTTTGTACTAGGTGTTCGGGGTGATCCACAGCTAGCTTTATTTCCTTAAGTACATAACGAACAGTATTTTAAAGAGCACGGTTTAAAAAAACAAGTGCTCTTAGAGTTAAAGCTATCGAAAAAGTTAAAGTCTAAAGAGTAGAAACCTAGAGAGCTTTGCAGCCATTAAGTAACAATCTTCACAAAACTGCGCATCACCAATTCAAGCAGTTTGTCATTAAAGATGTAATTGGGGCTATGGCAAGGGTAATTGAAATTCGCTGCTTGGCCGTCACTTTCAGCCATACCAATCAAAGCGAAGGCACCTGGTACTTCTTGCAGATAATAGCTGAAATCCTCCGCCCCCATAATCGGTACCTGAATACCCACCTGACTATATTGCTCCCCTAATTCAGTTTGCAACACTTCACGAAAACGTGCCGCAGGCTGGGCATGATTCACAGTGGCATTGTAAAAGGGTTTGACTTTGGTACTGACTGAAACAGCGTAACTTCTGGCGGTATCTTCCAGTACTTGGTTTAAGTGTTCAGTAACAATCTGTTGATAATGCGGCTCGGCATAACGAATAGTACCGGCAAACTTAACGGTTTCAGGAATGATATTGGTGGTGGTACCGGCATTGATCTGTGTGACACTCATCACCACAGCCGCTTGAGGCGGTAAACGGCGACTGACAATTTGCTGGATATTCATCACCATTGCCGCCGCTGCCAACAATGGATCTCGACAAGCTTCGGGCTGCGAAGCATGGCCGCCTTCTCCGGTCACTTCAACAAAAAAAGAAGCATTACCCGACATAATCGGCCCATCCGGACAGATCGCTTTACCAAACTTTATTGCCGGCCAGTTATGCCAGCCGTAAATTTCATCAACACCATCTAGGGCGCCGTCTTCAATCATTTTCTTAGCGCCATGCCCGCCCTCTTCGGCAGGTTGAAATACTAAAGTGACACTGTTTTTCAACTCCGCTTCTTGCTGTTTCAGGTAGTAGGCCGTACCTAATAACGCCGCCATATGTCCATCATGACCACAGGCGTGCATTTTGCCTGGGGTTTGCGATTGGTAGTCCACCTCGGCCGTTTCCATAATAGGCAGAGCATCCATATCGGCCCGCAAAGCGATATTTTTGCCTTTTGCTTGTTTGCCAAGGGTTGCAACGGTACCAAAGTCCGCACAGGCACGCCATTCAATCCCCCATTCGCTTAGGCATTCGCGGATTTTAGCGGCGGTATTTTGTTCTTCCCATGTCAGTTCAGGGTTGCGATGAAACCAATGGCGCAGTTCAATGGCTTTGTTGACGGCAACTTGCCAATTCATAAAGACTCCAAGCATTAGCTGAATGGTATAAATCAATTAATAAAAAGAAAATTTTAGCAGGGAATAGTGGAAGGCATAATATTTCTGGTTGCTTCAGCTTTAATGTTCTCCCGTTTGAATATCCACTTTTATTTGCAGGTTTTATTCATAGTCTAAGTAGCTATGAGGCTCGAAAATCGGCTAATATAAATCGCAAAACAAAGACTAATCCGTAAATGATGGTTGGTTATCAGGATTCGACTATGAACAAACCCTTTTTATCCCTTATTTTTATCATCATGAGTAGTATGTTACTCAGCGCCTGTTCACAAGATGGCGATTCTAATATCGTTCAATGGGAAACTGATCAGCAGTGTAACCTGCATCAGGAAGAGTGCACCGTCAAACATGACAACGCCGAAGTTTCCTTGAAAATCAGCCCTCACCCAATCCCAATAGCGAGGCCGCTTGGTATTGAAGTTGCCACCCAAAA
>JAASTL010000157.1 GCA_021767305.1 Piscirickettsiaceae bacterium
ATGGTCACCAAGCGCCTCAATTAACTGAAAAAGCCCTTATCTCGTTACAGAATTATCCTTGGCCGGGAAATGTTCGTGAACTTGGCAATCTAGCAGAAAGGCTCTGTATTCTGTTCCCTAAAACAACGGTTGATTATGCTGACTTGCCCATTAAGTATCAACTTGATTTAGCTGAAGGGCTTACCTTAATTCGTAGTGACGCCAGTAATTCAGAGCAAGACAGTAGCTTTGTTGAAAAAACCAAGCCTGTGGCAGATAAAGCTAAAGAAGATGAACAAGCAGAAGTTCAAGCAGCTGCTTCTACTTCTTCTCCAGCAACTTCATCTGAGACCAGCGAGAGCGCGGTGCCTGATTTAGAAGAGGGCTTGGATCTCAAGTCTTATCTGGTGGAGATGGAAGTTCAGCTGATTGAACAAGCTTTGGCTAAAACCGACGGTAATGTTTCTCAAGCGGCCAAGTTGCTGAAAATGAACCGTACTACCTTGGTTGAGAAAATCCGCAAATATGAACTTAATTAAGAGTTAACTGCTGGTGATTACTGAAGTTGAACAACAACGTATGCAAGAGCTTAAAGAGGCTTTTGAACTCTTTAACGAAACTTCTCAGCAACTCACCAATTCTTATGAATCCCTGCAATGCCAGGTTGAGTTTTTGCAAGTCCAACTGGCTCAAAGCGACCAAGAGAAAAAGCAGGTTGCAGACCACCTTATGCGCCTCTTGGCATTGCTACCCGCTGGAGTAATCGTTCTCAATCCAGAAAATAAAATTTTAGAAATGAATCCCAGTGCCGAGAAAATTCTGGGCATGGATGCGTTAGGCCGTGATTGGGATATCGTGCTCATGAATGTGTTCTACAGCACCAATGATGCCGGGGAATTAGTCACCCACGACAACCATTTCTATCAAACCTCAGAAACCCCGCTGGATGATAATGAATCTAAGATTGTCTTGATTCAAGATGTTACTGAAGCACGACATCTGCGCGAACATATCAGCCGTCATCAAAGACTTCATTCAATGGGTGAAATGGCCGCCTCGCTGGCTCATCAAATCCGTACCCCCCTGTCTTCCGCCTTGCTCTATGTATCGCAAATGAACTCCGAACATCTTGATTTAGATAAACGTGAGAAGTTTGTTGGCAAGGCGTTGAATAGTTTGCATCACCTTGAAGCGCTGGTTAAAGACATGCTGCAGTACGCCAAGGGCGGTAAAGGGAGTGAGCGTCTAGTTAAGATTGATGATTTGATTGATAGCCTGGAAGTGGGGATTGAATCGCCTATTGAACTCTCTGGTAGTCGTATTAAATTCAATGCCTTTATGCCAGGTATGTATGTCATGGGTGATATGGATGCTTTGGTGACAGCGTTACAAAATCTAGTTGTGAATGCCATTGACGTAGTTGGTAAAAATGCTGATATCGAAGTCACGGTCAATAAAATCAGCGGAGATAAGGTCGATATTGTGGTCAGTGACAAAGGGCCCGGCATTGAAACCGAAAAGCTTGAAAAGATCTTTGAACCCTTTTTTACCAGTCGAGCTAAAGGAACTGGCTTAGGTCTTGCTGTAGTTCGAGCTATAGCGGAAGCCCATAATGGCGAAATTTGGGTGAAATCGATTATTGGTTATGGTTCTCAATTTGGACTGAGATTGCCGTTGACGCAGAAAGAGGAAAGTAAATGAGTATTGCCAAAATTTTGGTTGTTGAGGATGACTCTGAATTACAAGAGGCATTGGTGGATACTTTAACTCTCAATGGATTTGATGTTCTCAGCGTAAGTAGTGCAGAAGAGGCCATTAGGCAATTAAGTGATGAGATTGGCATGGTGTTCAGCGATATTCGTATGGATGGCATGGACGGTTATGAGTTGATGATGAAAATCAGAGCGGCAAAACCTTATCTGCCAATTGTACTCATGACGGCTTACGGTACTATCGAACAAGCGGTTGAAGCCATGAAAGCGGGTGCAGTTGACTATATTGTCAAGCCATTTGGGGCTGATGTATTAGTTGAAAAAGCCAAAGCTTATTTTAATCGTGATGCATCAAGTGAAGACGACTTTATTGTTGCCGACCCAGCTACACAACAGCTCAAAAACATGGCACAAAAAGTCGCGGAAAGTGATGCTAGTGTCATGATAAGTGGCGAGAGCGGAACTGGTAAAGAAGTGCTAGCGCGCTTTATTCATAATAAATCCTCGCGTGCCAAACAGCCATTTGTGGCCATTAACTGTGCCGCTATTCCAGAAAGCATGCTGGAGGCGATTCTGTTCGGCTATGAAAAAGGTGCCTTTACTGGCGCTGCGAAAGCCATGCCGGGTAAGTTTGAGCAAGCCCAGAAAGGCACTATATTCTTAGATGAAATCGGCGAGATGAAGCCTGATTTACAAGCTAAATTATTGCGTGTTATTCAAGAGAAAGAAGTAGAGCGCATCGGCAGTGCTAAAACCATTGATTTGGATGTGCGTGTTCTAAGTGCTACCAATATCGATATGAAGAAGTGCATTGCCAGCGGTGATTTCCGTGAAGACCTTTTCTATCGACTCAATGTATTCCCACTTAACTTACCTGCATTACGTGATCGTCCAAGAGATATTGCGGCTATTGCAGAGAGATTGATTCAGCGTCACTGCGGTACAGACCGCGTGCAGCCGATTATTTCGGCACCGGCATTAAAACGTCTGGTTGAATACGCTTGGCCAGGAAATATTCGTGAGCTTGATAATGTCATTCAACGCGCATTGGTTTTGATGTCGGGCGATACCATTCAAGAACAAAATATATTGCTCGACCAAGAAATTGACTATTCCAAGCATAATTTTGGAACTGGTGTTGACACTTCAACAGCCAATAACAGTAACAACTCTGCAGCTCCTGCGAGTACTCAAGTGACTAGCGATAATATGGCTGGCGATAAAATAGCTGGTAATAGGGCAGAACAGACAGCAAACAGTGCAGATGTTAACTCTGATCATTCTGCCGAAGATAGCTCAAGCTCTGCGGGGTTAGCGAGTGGTGATGCTGATTTGCCGACTGATTTAAAAGCACGTGAAACTCAACTTATTTTAGATACACTCAAACAGAATGGTGGCCACCGTCAAAAAACGGCAGAGGCTTTGAATATTAGCCCAAGAACTTTGCGTTATAAATTGGCAAAACTTAAAGAACAAGGGGTTGATGTTCCATAAAATCCTCAGGACAAACAACTAAAAACGCTTGTTAACGGCAGCTTTTGCCGTAACTTTAACGCTTTGTTCAAATTTTGACATTTTTATGGCATACCACTTGCTCAATACTGACAAAACGTTCTTAGCGCAGTTTTTAACTGCACAGAATGTAAGGTGTTAAAACCAAACTATAAAAAAGAACGGCTTTTTTCAGTATTTTTATTAACCAATGGAGAAACAGGATGGATCCAGTCGATACACATAGCTTGCTTTTGCAAATGCGCTCTTTAGCAGCGCAAGCCGAAAGTAAGGGCGTATCTGCAGAGGAATCGCAAAAACCTGAAGGCTTGGAGAAGTCTGAGAGTTTTGCCGATTTACTGGCAACTTCTGTGCAAGCGGTTAATGAGCAGCAACAAAAATCAGCTGAAATGAAAAAAGCCTTTGAGCGTGGCGATCCGGAAATGGAACTTTCCGAAGTGATGCTTCAGGCACAAAAAGCGAGTCTGTCATTTCAGGCAATGACGCAAGTCAGAAATAAACTCGTCGAGGCCTATAAAGAAGTCATCAACATGCCACTTTAGACCAGAAGTCTGATCGCGATCAGCTAACAAGAAGATACTAAAATGGCAGATTCACAAGCAGCGATTGATAATACGATGAATCCTCAATCTCCGACAGGAGCTGCTTCTACCTTTATCAATAATATTACCTCTCTCTCGGTTGCCAAGCAGGTGAGCTTGGTAATTGCGCTAGCGGCTTCCATAGCATTAGTCGTGGGTATTGTGCTCTGGTCGCAAAACACCTCTTATACTTTGCTATTCGGCAGTGTCGATGCCAAAGACATGAATGAAATTGTGCAAACCTTAGAGCAGGAAGGCGTCAGTTACCAGATTGACCAAGGCAGCGGCGGAATCATGGTGCCAACAGAACTAGTGCACTCATTACGTCTTAAACTTGCAGCTGCAGGTTACCCAAAACAAGCCGCCACCGGTTATCAAATTCTGGATGTCGAACAAGGTTTCGGTATTTCCCAATTTAAAGAGACC
>JAASTL010000158.1 GCA_021767305.1 Piscirickettsiaceae bacterium
TGGCGGGCCGTATTTTAGGCATGGGTGATGTGCTGAGTTTGATTGAAGAAGCGGAAGCGAAAATTGATCATAAAAAAGCGCAGAAATTTGCTAAAAAAGTACAAAAGTCAGGTCAGTTTGATCTGGAAGACTTTTTAGAACAGTTGCAGCAAATTAATAATATGGGCGGCGTTGGTGGCCTAATGGGCAAGCTTCCAGGAATGGGACAGATCAAAGATCAGTTAGATGGTGATGTGGCGCAAAAAGAATTTCGTCGTTTAGAAGCTATTATTAACTCGATGACTAAAAAAGAGCGTCAATTCCCAGCGGTAATCAAAGGTTCACGTAAACGTCGTATTGCATCGGGTTCAGGAACTTCTGTGCAGGATGTTAATAAGTTGCTTAAGCAATTTACCCAAATGCAAAAAATGATGAAGAAAATGAAAGGCGGCGGTATGAAAAACATGATGCGCGGCCTAGCCGGGAAGTTGCCACCAGGCATGGGCGGCATGGGTGGGTTGCCACCGGGAATGCGTTAATCGTCAATCTGTAGTTAATACGAAATTTTTAGCATTTAGAGCTTAGATAATCGATTAAATAATAAAACCCAAGTAAATCAGATTTACTTGGGTTTTTTAGTAAATGAGCTTTTACCCCAATATTCAATGATTTAGATAATCCGTTATCTTATTGTTGTTGCTTGTTTTTTATTATTGGCTTGTGTATAATCGCGCGTCTCTGAAAGTTTCAGAGAATTTTAAACAAGAAGAATGAGTTGCCGAGGAATTCCTCGCATCGCCTTATCAACATTTTAGGAGTTAAAAATGGTTGTAATTCGTTTAGCCCGTGGTGGTTCTAAAAAGCGTCCTTTCTACAAAATGGTAGTAGCTGATCAGCGTTTTAAAGCGACTGGTCGTTTCATTGAGCAAGTTGGTTTCTATAACCCAATCGCTCGTGGTCAAGAAGAAAAAATACGTGTTGATCAGGCGAGAGTTGATCACTGGGTTTCTCAGGGTGCGCAAATCAGCGACCGCGTTAAGAACGTTCTTAAAAACGCATAATTTTATTACCGTCGATTAAGTCAAAGTAAGGCCTAACTATGTCTGACAATAAATTAATCGTCGGTAATATCAATGGTGTTTTTGGCGTTCAGGGTTGGGTAAAGATTTTTTCTCACACCGACCCTCGCGAAAATATACTCAGCTACTCACCTTGGTGGATCAAATGCAAAGGTGAGTGGAAAAGAGTCAATGTGGTTGGCTCTAAGGTACAGCAGGGTGGTAAAACTCTGGTGGCCAAACTTGAAAATGTGAATGATCGAGACCTAGCCCGTGAGTACATGGGTTGTGAGATTGCCATTGAAGATTCACAGCTAAATCGAAACAGTGATGATTATCTCTGGATTGATTTAATAGGTTGTGAAGTGTTTTTACAGGACGGCACTCCACTTGGTTCTGTAAAAGATCTCATCGAAACGGGTGCACATGATGTGTTACGAGTTTCTGGTGCTCAGGAAGTATTGATTCCTTTTGTCATGGATGAATTCATTCTTGACGTTGATTTGCCAAACCAGAAGATTATTGTCGACTGGGAATTAGGCGAAGACGAGTGAGATTTGATGTCATTACGCTGTTTCCGGAAATGTTCACTGCATTAACGGAATCAGGGGTGAGTCGACGAGCAAATCAATCCGGCTTGTATCAATTAAAGACTTGGAATCCTCGCGACTTCACATTTGATAAACACCGAACGGTTGATGATCGTCCTTACGGGGGCGGGCCTGGTATGGTCATGATGTATCAACCGCTCAAAGATACGCTGACAGCGATTCAGAGCGAGATTGAAAATAAACCACATGTGGTTTATCTCTCACCTCAAGGTCAGCCACTAACACAGGATAAGGTTGCAAGCCTCATCCAAAAACAAAACGTGACTTTGCTTTGTGGGCGCTATGAAGGCGTCGATGAACGACTGATTGAATCATGTGTTGATGAAGAGATCAGTATTGGTGACTTTGTGGTTAGTGGTGGTGAATTGCCTGCCATGATGCTCATGGACGCAATGATCCGGTTAATTCCCGGAGCATTAGGGCATAACCAGTCAGCTGAACAAGATTCATTTTCCGACGGATTATTGGATTGTCCGCACTATACCCGACCTGAAGAGGTCGATGGTATGCCGGTTCCACAAGTTTTACTTGAAGGGAATCACGCCAAAATCGATGCCTGGAGACAGGAACAGAAAATGGCACGGACACAACAGCGTCGGCCAGATTTACTCACTGGAACCAAAGAGTAAACAATTTGGGTTCAACCTCTGGGTAGCAAACGTTACCGTAATGTTGGATATGATTTTGAGGCGCAAAATGCCTCCGGCTCATATGGCATTAAATGAAAATGCAGAGCCACAAAAAAGGAATCGACAAAATGAGCGATATTATTAAACGTATTGAAGCTGAGCAAATGGCTAAGGAAATCCCTACTTTTGCTCCTGGTGACACTGTAGTAGTACAGGTTAAAGTTGTTGAAGGTAAAAACGAACGTCTTCAGGCTTATGAAGGTGTTGTTATCGCCAAGAAAAACCGTGGTGTAAACTCTAACTTCGTAGTGCGTAAGATCTCACACGGTGTTGGTGTTGAGCGTACTTTCCAAACTTACAGCCCATTGGTTGACAGCATTGCTGTTAAACGTCGTGGTGATGTTCGTCGCGCTAAACTTTACTACCTACGCGACCTATCTGGTAAAGCGGCTCGTATTAAAGAGAAAGTTGCTAAGAAGTAATTTAAGAACTCAAGTTCTAAAGATTACATTATTTTCAACTAAAAGCCCCGTAATCAAAAGATTGCGGGGCTTTTTTATTTGTCTGGAATTTATTCTTTATTAAAATTGGCTGGTAATTATTGTTTACTTGGTATGTAAAAATACTTGATTTATTTGAGTGGCTTAAATAAAGTTTAGATTCTTGTTTGAATTTAAATTTTATCTATGGAGTGGGTCATGAAAAACCTAATCAAACTCGGAATTGTTGTTTTAACTGTAGCATCCTTAATGGGGTGTGTGTTAGATAGTGATAGCGACTCAAGTTCGGATAGCAATTTAAATAGCTCAAATACTGCAGCTTTAAGCGGAACAGCTGCGGTAGGTGCGGCTATTGATGGTGGGACTGTAGAAGCAAAATGTGCTGACGGTTCTGGCTTCACATCAGCCGTAAGTACAGATACTGACGGGAAATGGAGTGGAACCGTTTCTGCTGATGCATTACCTTGCGCTTTAAAGGTTAGTAAAGATGGGGTGGAGTTGTATAGTTACGTTATTAATAGTGGAAATGTAAATATTACTACATTAACTTCAATTATTATTGCGCAAGTTACTGCTCAATTACCTCAGGATTGGTATCAAGGCACTCAATTAAATATAGACCCCGCTGAATTACAAAATGCTATAAATAATGTCATTACAACTTTAACTACTTCAGGTTTTAGTATCCCTTCGGGTAACCCTTTAACAGATGCATTTGTGATTGGTGATGATTGGGATATAGTTCTAGATGACATTGCTAGCTCAATAGCGGCGGATGTTACTTTGATTGATTTCGATGCTTACTTACAAATTATAGCTGATGGAAATGAAGTACAGTTGTCATATGTGAGCTCTAATCCAGATGGTTCTGGTTCAGAAGCAACAGGAGTGTGGTATTTGCAAGTTACAGGAACTCAAACAACCACTTTAGGGTCTAATCCACCTTCAGTTGTTCAATTAGACGAGACCAATGGGCCGTGGCCTGCATCTATGGTGTGTTATGGCACCGATAATACTGACAGTTTATGGCATCAGCCTTATCCATACAGTATGGATGATGCGACTTTAATCGTAAATACAGATACATCTTGTGTGATTAACTTTAATACTTCTTCTACCAGTGACTTTTTTGGTCAAACAAGAGTGACAGAAACAGATGCGACATATACTTATAGTCGTGAATGATATTTTTTATGTTTAAGTCAGTTTTTAAGCCCCAATTTTGGGGCTTTTTTATTTGTCTGAAATTTTTCCTCTATACTATCTGCTATGAAAGCTAAAACCTCTAAAACACCTGTTCAGCTGGCACCTAAAATGGATGAGTTTCTCACTTACCTTAAACTCTCAGAAGGCTTAAGTGTGAATACGGTTGCTGCTTATAGGGTGGATTTAAAAATGTTTCAGGAATGGCTAAAAGAGCACAATCAAA
>JAASTL010000159.1 GCA_021767305.1 Piscirickettsiaceae bacterium
CATTATCTTTTTCAACGATTGCTTTAATCGCATTGTTTATTGCTTTACCCACTTCTGTGGCTAATTGGCCTACCAATTCCATCATAGTTTCACTTGGTGCTATGCCTTCATGAATCAATTTGTGCAGTACTGCAAATAAATGCGTGTCATAGACATCAGACATGGATTCCAAGTGATTCATCACCGTCATTAGATCGATAAACCGTTTTTGGTCTTCCGCGGAGAGTTCTGCTTGACCAACCCGGCCTAAATAACTGAGGATTTTATTTTCGTAATTTTTTAAGCGTTTAAGATTAAAGTCCTCTTTGGCGACTTTATCTATATTCGGTTTCTCTAGCAAACCAATCACCCGTTTATAAAAGAGCCCATTGTGTTTTTGATATGCACCTAATTCCAAAGTAACTGCATCCATTGCCAAAGCTGGAGTAGAAATCAAACTTTCATCAAGATATTTGGCACTGAATTCACCGCTATCTTTCTCGTTATCATCAAATGGGATAACGCGGTTGGCAATCCATAAAAACAACGGAATTAAGGGTAAGAATATAATCAGGTTGATGAGATTAAAAATGGTATTGGCATTGGCGATTTCCCTAGGTGTATTCTCAGCCAGAATCGCCATAGTCACATCATTACCGGTAAATGGTTGGCTAGAAATATAGACACTGAGTTCGGCTATTTCGCCTATAAAAGGCAACATAATCAAAACACCAAACACATTAAATTGCAGGTGAATTAATCCAGCACGAATTGCTTCCCTAGATTTACCAATAGTTGATAACAAAGCGGTCACCGTGGTGCCTATATTAGCACCCATAGCTAAGGCAATCCCTGCCGGCAGAGTTAAAAAGCCGTTACTTGCCATAACAATAATAATCCCGATAGTAGCGGATGATGATTGAATCAAGGCGGTAAAGATAAACCCTGCCAAAATCCCTAATAATGGATTTTGTAGTTGTTGCATAATATCTAAAAAGGGTTGGTAGTCGCGTAATGGTGCCATACCCTCACTCATAACATTCATACCAAAGAAGATAAGCCCTAACCCCATAATTAATCGTCCTAGGGCAATCTTTTTATTCAATTTGGCAAAAAACTGTATGGCAAAACCTACCGCTACCATCAATAAAGCAAAATTGGTAACTTTAAATGCAATGACCTGAGCCGTAATAGTGGTACCTAAATTGGCGCCCATAATGACACCTGCCGCTTGGGATAAAGACATCAATCCAGCAGAAACAAACCCTACCGTTAAGACACTGGTGACCGACGATGATTGAATCACTGCTGTCACTCCAGCCCCTGTTACCGCGCCCATTACACGGTTTGTGGTGAGCTTAGCCAGCAAGTTTTTCATCTGTTTACCCGCGACAATCAAAAGGCCTTTGACAAGCTGTTCCATACCATATAAAAACAGAGCTAAACCACCCGTTAGCCACATAATCATGGTGAACCAATCCATTTGGTTGGCACTAAAGTCACTTGCATGAAGGGTTGGTGTAAATAGGCAAAAAATGATGAAAATTAGGGGTTTAAGCATAATCGCCTCAGGCTTCAAAGTATTGATTCATCATATTAAAAAACGCATCAAAGCGCGATTCAATTTATTTGCGTGGATATGTAGTCGACTCTGAATAATTCGTTTAATTTTTCTCGTCTCTACAGCCGAGTTCTTCGTTTGGCAAAGCCAGTTTTTACTCAACAAGGCAGAATGGCGCAATGCTATCTAGATAACATAAGTCATTCTAACGCCGTGGAGTGAAAACTGGCGCAGCCCCTACGGGTGGGCGTTTAAGCAGGCATACTCGGTGTTGTGAATTTCGATAATGGAATAACCATTATCCTCAATCCACGCCTAGAGCCTACCTACTTAAACGTCCCACATAAATTTAAACGAGTTATTCAAAGTCGACTAAATAGTCGACTACTTATTTTTTATATCTCGCCATCACAATAGGTTGCGATTGGGATAGGAAAACTCATAAATTTAATTTATTTATAAACAATATAAAATTTTATGAAGTAACAATAAAATTTGTTTAAGATTCAATATATTAGAATTTTCTTATATATTATTTTAGTTATTCAAGGAGAGAAATATGACTTTCACTAAACTTGTAATGGGAGCAACTCTAGCAGCTAGCGTTGCTTTCGCATCTATGGCTTCTGCAGTTGAGCCAAGCAAATGGGCGGGTGACGCACCTAAGAAAGAGCGTCAAACACCTCAAGGTCTATACATTACTGCTGAAAACACTTACAAATGGATGAAAGAAGATGATTCTGTAATTCTAGTAGACGTTCGTACTCCAGAAGAGTGGCAGTTTGTTGGTTTTACACCAATGGCACAAATCATGATCCCTTCAGTCACTTTTGATTACTCTAAAGATGCAAAAGGTAACTACAATGCTGATAAAGGTCGTTATGCTTCTCAAGTAAACAGTGACTTCGTTTCTCAGTTTGAAGAAAAGCTATTTGATTTAGATGCTGACAAATCAACTCCTTTCGTTATTATGTGTCGTTCAGGTGCAACTCGTGCGCAACCAGCAGCTAAAATGCTTGATCAGTATGGTTACAAAAACGTATATATCATGACTGATGGTTTTGAAGGTGGTAAGTTGAAAGAAGGTGAGCGTAAAGGTTACCGTCTTAAAGCGGGTTGGAAAGTTGATAACCCAGCGGATTCATGGACTTACAAAATCCCAGCTGAAAAAGCTTACTTCACAAAATAATTTTTGAAGTACAAAAAAACCGCCCAATTGAGGCGGTTTTTTATGTCTATAGCAAATATAAAATTAAACAATCAAGCCTTTCAATACTGCTAGAATCATGGCTGAAAGGGTATCTTTTTCCATAGCTGCGGTAACCACATTTTTATCACCCACTTTTAAATAGACATAAGCCATTGCCTTGGCATTTTTCCCGGTTTCATTTACTAGGGTTTGATCATCGAAATGCACGGCATGTTCGGCATAATCAATTACATCTACTTCTATTCCGGTGCGTTTCTGCCAAGCATCACAGACTGAACTCAGGATACCCGAACCTTGACCCTGCCACGGTTCTCCATTGACTTCAAAACTTAACTTTTCCATCTCTCCTTCGCGATGCATCTGGAAGTTATCTATGGCAATATCACGACTATCACAACGGTAATGTTCAGCAAAGGCACTAAACAAATCTTTATGACTGACCACCCCACCCTGGTTTTCTGCCAGTTTTTGCGCAATAGGGGCAAAATCCAACTGCATCCATTTTGGTAGATTTAAACCATATTCTTGCGCCAATACAAAGGCCGAACCAGCTTTACCAGACTGACTATTTACGCGAATAATCGCTTCGTAATCACGATTCAAATCTTTTGGGTCAATGGGCAAATAAGCCACATTCCAAGGTTGGTCTGGGCGCTGTTTTAACAGACATTTACGAATTGCATCCTGGTGACTACCAGAATAAGCAGTATAGACCACCTCACCTACCCAAGGATGACGTGGATGAGTTTTGATTTGTGTGACCTCTTCCACCACCGGTACCCAATCTTTAGGCTGCGATAAATCCAACTCTGGATCGATCCCTTCGCTATATAAATTCATCGCTAGGGTGACAATATCCATATTCCCGGTACGTTCACCATTACCCAATAAAGTGCCTTCAATACGGTCTGCTCCTGCCAATAAAGACAACTCTGCTGCGGCCACCGCACAACCACGGTCATTGTGGGTATGAATTGAAATTAACGCAGATTCGCGGTTTTGTAAGTGAGTAATAAAATACTCGACCTGATCAGCAAAACGGTTTGGTGAAGTGCTCTCTACGGTAGCCGGAAGGTTAAGAATACATTTATTGTCTGGGGTTGGTTGCCAAACATCCATGACTGCCTGACAAACCTCTACCGCATAATCGGTCTCGGTTTGAGAAAAGCTCTCTGGTGAATACTGAAAGGTCCAATCACTGTTTGGGTGTTGTAAAGCATATTCCTTAACCAATTTAGCACCCTGCACAGCCATCGCTTTGATTTCATCTTTACTCTTTTCAAAGACATTTTCACGCTGCACAATCGATGTGGTGTTGTAAACATGAATCACCGCCTGTTTAACGCCCTCCAAGGCTTCATAAGTGCGTTGAATTAAATGTTCACGGGCCTGGACCAAAACCTGAACAGTGACA
>JAASTL010000160.1 GCA_021767305.1 Piscirickettsiaceae bacterium
CCGGATACCGCCAAGCTTTTTTACGATACTAAAAACAAAAAAAGCTTAGATGCAGGTGAGATTTATAACCTTGATTTAACAAGCCAATCGTTTTTAGCTCGAGGCCTTAAGTTGGCTTATAGCAGGCAGTTCCGTCAATTTAAAATTGGTTTAGCAGCGACTTATTTAGAGGGTTATGATCTGCTTGATGGTAAGTTATCAGGCAAAGCCGAAGCCACTGCAGAAAATGATTATGACTTTAATTTTGCCGTGGATTATGCCTATTCTGAAGATGCTTTATTCAGTAGAAAAGGCTTGGATGATGTTAAAGGTCAAGGTTATGCATTTGATTTAGATTTAGCTTGGCAAATCAATCAGGACTGGCGAGTTTCTGCACAAATTGAAGACATTTTTGCCAGAATTTATTGGTTTGATGCCCCAAGAACCATTGCCACTGGAAGTAGCCAGACCAAAGATTATGATGAAGATGGGTTTGTGGTGTTTAGACCTGTGGCAAGCGGTTTAGAAACCAATGATAGTTTTACTCAACATATTCAAACTAAAGTATTTGCACAAACGCATTATGCTGTGAACGAACAGCATAGGTTGCTGTTTGAAGTCGATGATTATGGGGTAAAACGCTTTTATACTGGGGGCTATCAATATCACCTCAATACTAACAGCCATGTACAAGCTAAATATAATATTACCGCTAAGGCTGTCGAGCTGAGTTATCAAAATAATTGGTTGCAAGCATCGGTATTATCAGATTCTTGGAATCTTGAAAAAGCCATGACTTTTGGACTTGGCCTGAGTTTGCAATATCAGTTTTGAGGTTAAGTTATAACGATTAAGAACGATTTTTTCTTGCTTGAAGAAATAAAGGTTCTACTTTTTTAGCGTATTTCTTTAGGTCTTTAATGCGGTTTTTGTGAGATGGATGGGTGCTGAGAATCTCGGGTGGTTTATTGCCTTTCGCTTGTTTTTCCATCTTTTGCCACACGGAAACGGCGGCATAAGGGTTATAACCACCGCGTGCGGCGAGCTCTACGCCCATGCGATCGGCTTCGATTTCATGAGTACGACTATTGGGTAGGGTTAAGGTGACATTCATGGCCATAGATGCCATATCCATTGATTGGCGATCCAACCCAGCCAAAATACTGATTGCGGTTAAACCCACACTTTGTAAAGTCTGCTCAGAAGCTCTTTCTCGACCATGCTCGCGCAGTGCATGCGCCATTTCATGCCCCATAATGGCGGCGATTTCATCATCGGTAAGTTGCAGTTTATTAATGATACCGGTGTAGAAAGCAATCTTACCGCCGGGCATACACCAAGCATTGAGTTGATCTGATTCAAGTACATTGACCTCCCAATCCCATTTGGGGGCGTCATCACGAAACACCTTGGTCTGAGGTATCAAATTATCCGCAATGCGTCGAACCCGTTTCACTAAAACATCATTGGTATTGAGCTTCTTTTTCTCTTTTGCTTCTTTTAATACCGATTGGTAAGCCAGCGCAGCGCCTTTGTTCATCTGTTGTTCAGAAACCAACAGGAGTTGTTCTCGTTTAACACCGACCGTACCTTGCTTGGTGCTGGTTGTAGTGCAACCCACAAACGCCAACAGCATTAAGCTGATAATGGTGGGTTTCATGAATTTGGATAACGCGAACTTAAGCATGACAGTGACCATTTGGTGATTTTTGATGACTTTTGGTGACTTTTAGTTACCAAATACCTTTTTCAATAATTCAGTGGTTTGCTTGACCGGGTCTTGGCGAATGGCAGCCTCTTCTTGCGCGATGTAATAGAACATGCCTTCCAAACCTTTATCGACCACATGATTGGTTAAATCGGTTTTGACATCAGGCATAAAGGGAATGTTTTCATACTTTTTAATAGCTTTGTTATAGGCTTTAATGGCGCCTACTTCATTGAGACTTGAACCAATAATAGGTTCCATTTTGGTTTTTATTTTTGTTGAGGTTTTGTCTCTTAAAAGCTGGGTGGCAGAATCTTTAGGACCGGAATAGATCTTTTGCACATCTTCAAAGCTGAGGTTTTTAATGGCATCAATAAAAATGGCCTTTGCTTCAGGTGTTGCCGCTTCTGCGGCGCGGTTGAGTTTGGTTTCCACCTCATCCATATATTTTCCCATGCCAAACTTTTCCATGGTAGATTGCACTTTTTGCAGGTTTTTTGGTAGTGGAATATGGATTTTAGGATCGGCATTAAAACCATCCATGGCACTGAGCTGACCAACGATAGTCTCAGTCCCTTTTGTTAAAGCCTGCTTAAACGCTTTTTGTAACTCTTCATTACTCAAGTTTGCAGGTAGACTTGAGTTGGTTTTGCTGCTGGAATCGGTGTTGTTGGTTTGTAAGCTTTTAAGCAGGTCGGTGCCCTGTTCAAGCCAGTTGGCTGAAGCAGTTTGGTTTAGGGTGCTTAAACCAGTCATTAGAACTAAGGTAAATTTAAGTGCATTATTTCTATATTTTTTTAACATAATTGTGTCCAGCTAAGTAGTGGTACTGATTTCTTTAGAATAGCACGCCAAGCATTGAAAATAGTGAATTTTTATTGGATGGGTTTGTACACACTATGGTCGCCAACCGTTCTGAACTCATATTCAAGTAAACAGCTATTGTCACTGATGGACTTGCTATATAACACCACCCCTTTGGCATCTTTATAACGTTTGTAGTCATACCCGGGTAAGTTGTATTGGGTTTTCCAGGTGTTGCTATCTACCGCTTGGGAGCAGGGCTCATTAACGGTGATTTGACCTTTTTTATGCAAAAAGCACTGTTTCAGGGTTTGAATAAAGGAGTAATCCGTTTTATAGCTTTTGCCCAGTTGACCTGAGATTTGCGTTAAAGATACTTCCGTACTGGGGCCATCAATACCGCCGGCGTGTTTATTGAGAAAAAATTTCCATGCGCCCTTGGTTTGTGTGTTTTTAAGAATGAATTCATCGCAATGGGTAATGCCCATCTTATGAAATTCTTTTAACAATTCAGGTTGAATATCCTGAACATCTTGATTTTCGGCGTAACTGTTATGAATGAATAAAGATGGGATGAGTAACCAGAATTTTTTCATGCGTCTGCTCTATGCTGTATCAATTTAATCTAAATATTCTTGCATGATACGGTTTAATTCGGGAATTTTCAGCGGTTTGGTTAAATAATCGTCCATTCCAGCTTCTATAAAGCGTTCTCGGTCGCCTTTCATGGCATTGGCAGTCAAAGAGATAATAATAATGTGTTCACCGCTTTGCGTTTCTAATTCACGGATTTTTCGGGTAGCTTCAGAGCCACTCATATTCGGCATATTCTCATCCATAAGAATCAGTTTATAAGATTCTTTTTGATATGCCTCCACGGCTTCTAGGCCATCTTCAGCGAGATCAAAATCGATATTCATTTTTTTCAAAATGGCTCCCATCAACATTTGATTGGTTTTATTGTCTTCAACCAACAGGATTTTTTTGTTTTCTTGGGTGTTCTTAGCTTCAATTTTTTGCACCGTGGCTTTGATGGGTTGGCCTTTTTTAATGGGTAGGGTAAAGAAGAATTTGCTTCCCACGCCGACTTCACTCTCTAGTTCTAAAGTACCGCCTAAGAGTTCAATTAAGAGTGAACTAATCGCTAAACCTAGCCCTGTTCCGCCAAATTGACGGGTGGTATTACTTTCCGCTTGGGAGAAAGCATCAAAAATCTTGGCCTGTTTGTCTGCCGGAATACCGATACCTTGGTCAATAACGGCTACATAGAGTTCTTCATGGGTATGGTTATAGCGTATTTCTAGGCGAACACTTTTGCCTGCCTCTGTGAATTTAACGGCATTAGAAAGTAAATTGGATAACACTTGTTTAATGCGCAGGGGATCTGAGTGCAACGAATGCGGCATATTGGAGTCAAAATCGACATTCAACAGCAAATTTTTTTCTGAACATTTGGCTTTGAATAGGGCAAGGCGCTGCAAACGCGCGCCGGGCAGGCGCTCCATCGGGCCCTGATCGACAACGCCCATGACCATCTCCATGATGCCGATGCGCTGGACAGCATCGTTCGGCGTTTGTGCGCCGCGCTGAACCAGCACATGACCCACCTGCCCGAGATCGACGTGCCTGAAACAGGATTCGACCTCATCTGCTCCGGATTCGAGCGAA
>JAASTL010000161.1 GCA_021767305.1 Piscirickettsiaceae bacterium
CATCTTACTGAACAACACCTGACCGGCGATGATATAGAAAAGCCCGGAAATAGACATAATGGCAACCGCAATTGCCATAGTCGCTTTATCTAAAGTGGAGCCTCTAAACAAAACAATGAGTAAGGCAATGGCAATATTGGTAACCAAGCCGATAATAAAAGTCGGTAAAGCAATGGCTAGACTGGGCCACATTCGTTCATAAATATCAGCCGAAATTTGTCGACCCGAATCAGATTGACCAAAGTCAAAAGTAAATAACTTAATTGATTCCTGCACAAACAACGTATTAGATATGGTTTCTAAACCACCGGCTTCTACGTTGATAAATAAGGGTTTATCGTAACCTCTATCCTGTTTCCAAGCCTGAATCATCTCTGGCGTTGTTTGCTTGGCACCTAATTGCGCGCGCGCCATATCGTCCGGAGTATTGACCATAAAAAACAAAGCAAAGGTAATCAGGTTAACCCCAATTAAGATGGGTACCGCAAATAAAAGACGGCGAATAATATAGGCAAACATCACTCACCACCCTTATTGGAATTAACTAATGCTTGAATTTTATTATTGGGACTTATCACTGCGGTTTGACGGTTTTTATAAGCTTTAGTTAAGGGCCAAACAGAAGCCACCAATAATAAGAGAACCACTATAAAAGGCCACATAACCGGTTTATTCCACTCTGCTCTGCTTGCATTTCGTAGCTCAGTATCAATACGACGGTATTTCATGGTGTTATTGGCTAACGCATTGGGCCACAAGTTTTTCAACCAACCATGATAAAGTGCAAGTGCTTTGGGGTGAAAGCCCCAAATCCAAGGAGCATCTTGTCGCGCTATGGTAATCATCTTCTCTATAATCGCCATGCGTTCAGGGCCATTTGACATGGTTTTCATCTGCTCAAACAGGCGGTTAAACTCAGGGTTATCATAGTTGGCGCTATTCACCCCACCGCCTTGAGTGTTGATAGTGGCATTGCCACCATAGAGTAAAAACAAGAAATTTTCAGGATCCGGATAATCCGCATTCCATCCCCAAGAGAACATTTGTACTTTGGCATTACGCACCTTATCTTGAAAACGGTTGTAGTCTGTTGCTCTGATTACCAAATTAATTCCAAGCTTAGCAAATTGTTTACGGTACCAGTTAAGTTGGGATTGGCTATCAGGTCCAGTAGCAGCCGTATCATAGTGCAGAGTTAAGGCTTCGCCATTTTCATCTCTACCTCCTGGATAACCGGCTTCTGCAAGTAGTTGCTTTGCATAATCCAGAGACTTCTTTTGTGCGCGTCCATTGATCCAATCATAAGCAACCGGGTTTACACCCTCTTGCCCAGTTTTATGGCCGATAATTCCGGGCGGAATGGGTCCCTGTGCAACCTCTCCACGACCATTCATAAATATTGAAATATACTCTTCAAAGTTCACCGCAATACTAATGGCTTGTCTAAGTTTTTGTTGTTTTTCAGAGTAACCACCGACAACATCATCCGCCATATTAAAACCAAAATAATAGATAGTCGGTTGTATCTGGCTTAAAAATTTAATGCCCTTTTCTTTCATCTGTTCGGTCAACTGCATGTTACCTGAACCCGTTACGGAAACAGCCTGATCAAAACTATCTGAGCTCACACCCGAAGAGTCATAGTAACCTTGCAAAAATTTATTCCATAAAGGCACGCTCTCTTTTTCCAACGAAAACACCACCTCTTGGACAAATGGTAGCTGCTTACCAGCATCATCAAGCAAAGACTGGTCAGCATTTTCAGTCAATCCATCAATTGGATAGAAAGCATTATGATAGTTTGGGTTAGCCAATAAACGCATGCGTCTGTTGGGGTTATTTTCTGCAAGATAGTATGGACCAGTACCCACCGGGGTGGTATCTAGAGTGATATTTTTCTCCACCAACCATTGCTGCTTATAGAATTTATCCGCCTCCCAAGGGATAGGAGCAAAGAAATTCATGGTCAACCAGTATAAAAACTGCGGATACCTGCCTTTAATACGAATTTTAAAACGAGTGTCATCAAGTACTTCAATACCCGATATTTGATAATTATTTAATGGGAAGTAACTCGATTTACTGTTTCTATTGGATTCTTTGAGCTGTTCACTAAATGCAGCCGTCACTTTTTTAGAAAATGATTCTAGACCCACAATGTATTTTTTCATGGAATCATAGATTGGCGAGTGATTTTGTCTTAACGCCATGCGCTTGATGGCGTAGACATAATCTTCAGCTTTTAAGGTTCTAGTTGCTAACTCTGGAAATTCAAAGATGTTTTTAATCGACTTTAAGTCACCATCTTCAAGATTATGATATTTAAAGCCATTTCCTGATTTTACAAACGCCGGATGGGGTTGAAATCGTACATCAGTTTTAAGTTCAAAAAGATACTCGGTAAAACCGATTTCATCTTCATCGACAAGGCCGCTTAATTCGTTATTTGATTTATCAAAGTAACGAATAGTCGGCAACTTCTTTAAGGTTAAAGGCTGTAACTCATAAGGCTGTTTTAAATAATGGTACTGCAGCGGCGGCTCATAGATTTGCCCTAAGATAGACCATTCATTTGAATTGTAAGAAACCACCGGATCGAGGTGTTTTGGAGGTGAGCTGAATGAAGTATAGAGCACCTGTCTATCTTTATCAGTATTGGTATAAGGTGAATTCCAGTTATTTGCCGCTTGAGCAGAGTTAGGCAGAATTAGGAATACAATTAGGCTAAGCAGAAGAATTAACAATGAAACATGAAGAAAAGGTAAGCCATTTTTTGATTCAATCAATGGATAACGCAAACTTTTTATCTCCAAAGTTTTAGACCATAAATGCTTTAACGAAAAGAGCTTTAACAATTTGCTCAAAAGACCAATATCCAGCATTATAACGGATAATTTAGCGTTATAATGCCTATAAATTTTTTTGGCTTCAGAATGGCTTCAGAATCACTTCGCTGCCTTCTAACATTAGCCGTTAATCAACTCATCATGGAGATTAATATGGGATTCCTAGCTGGAAAAAAAGCACTTATTATTGGTGTGGCCAACAACAAATCAATTGCATATGGTATTGCCAAGCAAATGGCAGAACAAGGTGCTGAGATCGCACTGACCTATCAAAATGAAAAACTTAAAGGTCGTGTTGAGAAAATCGCCGCTGAACTAGGATCAAATATTGTTATGCCACTTGATGTAAGCAGTGATGCCGAAATCGACCAGTGCTTTACAGATTTAGCTACACAATGGACCGATGGATTAGATATTCTTGTTCACTCTGTTGCGTTTGCGCCGCGTGAAGAACTTGAAGGCCGTATGATTGATGCATCAACTCGTGAAGGTTTCTCTATTGCTCATGACATCAGTGCTTACAGTTTAACGGCATGTACCAAAGCGGCGCATGAAATGCTAAAAGCAAAACAAGGCTCTGTTATGACCGTTTCTTACCTTGGGGCAGAACGTGCGGTGCCTAATTACAACGTTATGGGTATTGCAAAAGCTTCTTTGGAAGCGACCGTGCGTTATTTAGCAGCAGACTTAGGTCAAGAAGGTATTCGCGTGAATGCAGTATCTGCCGGCCCTATCCGTACATTGGCGGCTGCTGGTATTAAAGATTTCCGTACCATGTTAGACAAAGCAGCGGCTGCAACACCTTTACGTCGCAATGTCACCATTGAAGAAGTTGGAAATACAGCTGCTTTCTTATGCTCTGATTTAGCATCTGGAATTACAGGTGAAGTGACTTATGTGGATGGTGGCTACAACGTCACTGCCTCTACATAAAATGGCTAAAAACCTTTACCTCTGCGTTGGTTAATCGTTCATTTACTAATAGTAAACTTCACTCTAACCACCTTGATTTAAAGGTTTTTATCACATTTTATTTTCAAAGACCGGCTTTAGCCGGTTTTTTTATGCCTTGCTTTTTGGATTCATAGGCTTAAGTGAAAAGTATTTTTACGAACTGAACATGAGCGAACAATTTCAGTCATGCTTAAAACAAAAAAGCCACATTAGATAATCTAACGTGGCTTTGCATAATGGCGGAGCGGACGGGATTCGAACCCGCGACCCCCTGCGTGACAGGCAGGTATTCTAACCAGCTGAACTACCGCTCCTAATTGTATGGTGG
>JAASTL010000162.1 GCA_021767305.1 Piscirickettsiaceae bacterium
ACTATTTCTTTAATAAAGAACTTAAAATCTTAGCGGTCATATCCACACGCGGTACCACTTTTTCATAATTCATTCGGCTTGGGCCGACTACGCCGAGTACGCCTAGAATTTCGCCTTCGGCTTCATAAGGCGTGGTAATAAGGCTACAGCCTTGGTAAATATCATTGCCGCATTCGCTGCCTACAAACACTTGTACCCCTTCTGCCTGCATACTTTTATCTAAAATATTCAGCATTTCGGAGTGTTCTTCAAACGCATTGAAGAGGGTTCTTAGCTTTTCTGAACTGGCGAGCTCTTGATAGTTTAATAAATTGGTTTGGCCTGAGACCAAGTAAGGCATTTTCTGTTCGAGTTGAGATTCTAATACATCATCAGTGGCTTCCACGATAGAGGCCATAAACTCATTGGTGGTGGCACGAATCTGCTCCATACGCTCTTTTAAAAAGGTCTTGGCATCAGCTAGGTTTTTACCAATACAGTGACTATTTAAAAAATTAGCGGTTTTTTGTAATTCGTCGCTACTGATTTCTTGCTCAAACTCAATAATACGGTTTTGCACATCTTGGTCATTAAATACCATAACCGCTAATACTCGTTTGGCGCCTAAAGCGATAAAGTCGATATGACGTAAAATCTCTTTCTCTTTTTTAGGCATGAGTACCAAGCTGGTTAAACCAGTTATACCAGAAAGTACTTTAGAGGCATTATCGAGCAAATCGTCTTGATTAAATCCAACCGCCAACTCATTTCTTAAATCCATTTGACGTTGTTCAGAAAGCGGTTGATAAGTAAGCATGGAATCTATAAACAGACGATAACCTTCATCGGTAGGCACCCTTCCGGCTGAGGTATGGGGTGCATGGATTAATCCCATACGTTCCAAGTCTGCCATCACATTTCTTACCGTAGCCGAGCTTAGACCCACTTCAGGTAATTTAGCTAAAGTTGTCGAACCGACTGGTTTCCCCTCATTCAGATACAATCCCATGAGGTTTTTAAATAAGAGTTGAGAGCGATCGTTTAGCATAAATTTCTAATTTTCATATGAATTGATTGAGTTATGACGCATGTTTATTTTGATATTAACTAAGGTTCATTCTCAAATATTCAAGGGCTTATAATGCTGGAATGATTAATTTCACATTAATTAGCTGAAAAACTCGCTAATGACAAAACTAGATTATAAAATGCCGAAGTATTGTTGCAAGCAACAACAGCAAGTAACAACAGATAAAATGGAAGCAATTAGATGTTCGAAAGAATTGGTATTTTTGGAAAGTATACAGGCACTCACTGCTGGGAGAATATTGAAATCCTAGTAGAGTTTTTATTGTCTAAATCAAGAACCATCTACCTAGACCGTCCTTCTTGTGAGAAGTTTCCTGGCCATCCAGAAATAGAGATGTTGGAACGTGAAGAAATTCGCGAAAAAATCGACCTCGCCATTATGGTCGGTGGTGACGGAACTTTCCTAGACTTGGCTCGCTCCATTGCTGCAAATAATGTTCCTATTTTAGGCATTAACTTAGGACGCCTTGGTTTCTTAACGGACGTTTCACCGGCTGACATGATTACTACTATGGAAGAGGTGCTGGCCGGAATTTACCAAGAAGAGTGTCGTAACATCCTTAAAGTGGAAATTTTTGATGGTGATGAGCTGGCATTTGAAAGCTTGGCCGTGAATGATGTGGTCATCCATAAAACCGACTCGCCTCGAATGATTGAATTTGAAACCTTGGTGAACGGACGTTTTCTTAACAGTCAACGTTCCGATGGCATGATTATCTCAACACCAACCGGCTCTACTGCCTATGCTCTTTCTGCCGGCGGACCAATAATTGATCCAAGTCTTCATGCCATAACATTGGTATCAATAAATCCACATACCATGAGCACGCGCCCTTATGTGATTGCGGCCAATAGCTTGGTAGAGTTAAAACCGCATGAAGACTGTGAGAAAGCGGCGCAAATTATTTGTGATGGTCAAACCACTTACGATATTAGCTCGACCAACCGCACCATTGTAAAAGGCAATGGGCAGTGTTTACGACTGATTCACCCAAAAAACCACGATCATTTTGAACTCTTGAGAAAGAAACTGCGCTGGGGTGACAAGCTCACCTAAAATGCAGGTTACTCATCAGTTAAATAAAATAATTAAAGCACTCAATCTAGCGGTGCCAATCCCACTTAACTATTAATCTCGTAATTGACTTTATGCTGCAAGAACTTCGTATTCAAAATTTGGCTTTAATTGAAAAATTAGAACTGGTTTTCCAGCCCGGTTTTACCACCCTTACTGGAGAGACCGGTGCCGGTAAATCAATTTTACTGGATGCCTTAGGCCTTGCTTTGGGTGAACGTGCCGACAGTGGTTTAGTGCGTCACGGCACCCCTAAAGCCGATGTCATCGCGCAATTTGAAGTGGCACAACTTCCGCATGTCATGAGCTGGCTAGAAGAACAAGAACTCGAAGCAGAAACGCAATGCTTAATGCGCAGAACTGTTACCGCTGAAGGTCGCTCAAAAGCTTATATTAACGGCTATCCTGCCACCGCTAACCAGCTTAAAACATTAGGTGCCATGCTGATTGATATTCATGGTCAGCATGAACATCAAAACCTACTCTCTGCCAATCAACAGATTCATCTTTTAGATGCCTATGCCAACCATGCTAACCTGCTTGCAGATACCAAACTAAATTATCAACATTGGCAACAATTACAAAAACAACTTCTACAACTGCAAGAAGAACAGGCTGATTTTCAAAGTAGGCTTGAGCTACTCAGTTTCCAGAAAAATGAATTTGAAGAGTTAAAACCGTCTGAGGGTGAGTTTGAATCTTTGTCCGAAGAGCAAAATCAACTTTCTCATGCCAATGAAATCAAGCAAGCTTGTGAACAGGCTTACGCTCACTTGGAAGAGGAACAAGGTGCTGTTGATGCAATCAATCATGCTATTCATGCCTTAAGCGAAATTGTTGATTTTAACCCGAGTCTGCAAACTACCATTGAACAACTCAATAGCAGTTTGATTGAGATTCAAGAAGCCGCCAGTGAAGTTCATCGTACCGCTGAACATATCGAACTCGACCCTGAACAACTCAATGAAGTAGAAGAACGTTTAGCTAAACTATTTGGTATGGCAAAAAAATACAATTTAGAAGCAGAAGAGCTGGTCGAAAAACATCAACAAATCTTATCTGAACTTGAGCGCCTAGAAAATTCGGATGAATCTCTAGAACAACTCAAACAAGAGGTTAAAAGTGCTGCACAAGATTTTACTCACAAAGCAGCAAAACTAACCCAATCACGTGAAAAAGCGGCTCGTAAACTGAGTAAGATTGTGACTCAGGGTATGCAAACCTTAGGCATGGAAAATGGCCAATTTGATATTAGCATTACCCAAAATGAAACCGTTAATGCCTTAGGTCAAGACAAAGTTCAGTTTTTGGTCACCGCTAACAAGGGCCAACCTTTACAGCCTTTATCAAAAGTAGCTTCAGGTGGGGAGCTTTCGCGTATTAGTTTAGCCATACAAGTTGCCACATCCGAAGTAGCAAGTTTACCAACCATGATTTTTGATGAGGTGGATGTTGGTATTGGCGGCGGTATTGCAGAAGTGGTTGGAGAAAAAATGCAGCAACTGGGCGCATCTAAACAGATTTTCTCCATTACCCATCTACCTCAAGTTGCCTCTCATGGCCATCAACATTTGTTTATTCAAAAACAGACCAAAGGCAATGTCACCAGCACATCTGTGACAGCATTAAATAATAATGAGCGTGTTGAGGAGTTGGCCAGAATGCTAGGTGGTAAAGAGCTAACGGAGCAAACCAGAACTCACGCCAAAGAGATGTTGCAAATGGCGCAAGCTAAGTAGGTTATTAATCTTAAAGTGAATGAATTAATGCAGCTGATGCATAGCCGTTAAGGTTTCTAAACTGAGGTGCTTTAATAAATTCTCATGGCAAGACTCTAATAGAAGTTTTGGTGCTACGCCTTCTTTGTATGCCTCAATCCAGCGATCAATACACAAACACCAACAATCCCCTGGTTTTAAGCCTGGAAATCCCCATTCCGGACGCGGTGTAGATAGATCATTGCCC
>JAASTL010000163.1 GCA_021767305.1 Piscirickettsiaceae bacterium
ACCTCTGCCTGTTCTCGCCATGCCTTAGTAAGGGTGCTTTTAAAAGCAGGGCTATGGGTTAGAAAAATTTGCACAGCCGTAGTTTGTGATAGTTCTTGTGCCAATAATTGATTGAGCTTTTCTTCACTCATTGCGGGATCAAAGCTTTGCATTTGCTCGGCTAAATTCGCAGGAATTTCAGCTTGTGTGACTTGAGTTAATACTTTGCCACTTTGCTGCAAACTCTCCTTTCTATCCACCGTTGCACAGCCCGAAAGAGTCACTAAAGAGATCAAAACAGCCGTAAATTTAAATGCTTTTTTATTCATTAAACTCATTTTGCACCTCCATGATGATGGTGATGATGATTCATAGGCTTTTTATCAGCTGGTTGCTGACTTTTGTCGGCATGTGGTTTTTTTAAAGGTTTCTTATATGGCTCTTGAATGTAATAACGCCAGCCACCGATTTCATCAACCGTTTGATTAAGCTGATACCAGTCTTGCAAAGATTGGTCGGCAAAATAGCGATAATTAGCAAACACCGATTCATAATTTAAATTGGCGGGCTCAGCTTCAAATTGATTTTCTTGTGGACTGGCAAAGGCCGATGGAAAAGTAATAACCACAAAAAACCCAGACAATAACCAACTAAAAAAGTCTTTTTTGAATAGATATTTAGGTAAATACATCTTGCACTCCTAACAAAAATTAAAATAACAGGTCGAGTGATTAAACAACCTGCGTTGTCTTATTTTTTGTTAGGCAGCGAGAGGAGGACGATAGATAGAATTGAGATAACCTAATACAGGTTTAGATTTATAAAATCTTGTAGAGGTGATAACTGATTCATTAACCGTTTCAATTAAAGGTGACAATGGCATTAATTCAAAGGCAACAAAAGTTGTGCAGTGACAATCATCCGGGTTCATTTGCATTACTGTAGTGTCTGAATGGCAGTCGGATAAATGATGACTTGCAACAGCAGAATAAGGGTGAATTTGCTGATTTAAGCTTTGGTGATGATGACAATGGTTAGCTGAAGTAAGTTCCTCGGACGGTTCCATTACTTCAGCGGAATGACTCATTATTAAATTATGTTCGGTTAAAGCATGATCATGCTTTGACGAATGATGCACACAGCTTAACCCTGATGCAAAAACCTGCGTTAGCATGGCAAACATCAAAAAGAAACTGATTGTAGCTTTAAAAAGCGTGTGCATACATCACTCTCAATTAAAGAATTATTTATTACGATACCTTATTGAGAGCGGAATTGCCAAGTTACAAAAATAGAACGCTTTCTACACATTAGGGCAACAATACAATAACAATCAGCTTTTTACCCAGCGCAAGGCAATAATTAAAGCTAATACCACTGCCAACGCACTGATTCCATAAGCCAAGTTAGCACCGCCTAATGTCCAAGTGTAACCTGCTAGAGTCATCCCCACCGCACCGCCTAAGCCATGACTGGATGCGGCAAATAACGCCTGCCCTTTACCATGGTGATTACCCGTAAAGTAATGGTCTATTAAATAGATGGCGGCGGCATGAAACAAGCCGAAACTGGCGGCGTGCAGCAGTTGCGCGATAAACAGAATGGCAAAAGAATCGGCCATAAAACCAATCATGCACCAACGGATAATGGTGAGCACAATACTGAGAATAATTAAAAAACGCATGGCGTAGCGTCTAAATAGATGGCTCATCCAAAAAAACACAGCAATTTCCGCAATAACACCCAAGGCCCACAACCAAGCAATGGTGGTTTTTTCATAACCCAGTTCATAGAGTTGAATAGAATAAAACGCATAATAAACACCATGAGACAACTGCACCAAAAAGCTCACAATCAAGAGGCTCGCCACTTCCGGGCGTTTTACAATCGCTAAAAAGTGATGCCCAACCGCGTGTTCATGTTGACGTTTAATATCTTTAAATAGGTAACTGCTTGCCCAAACAATCACCAATAAAATAAATAGGTCAATCGGCACCCAAGCAATCGAAAAATGTTCTACCTGCCAGCCAAACAGCAATACTGCCGCAATAAAGCCTACCGATCCCCACAGCCGCAGTTCGCCATAACGGTTTTTGTCTTTCCCTAAGCACTGAAAAGTATAGGATTCAAATTGCGGTAAGGAGGAGTGCCAGAAGAAACTAAACATCAGAATCGTAAAAAACAGTGGCCAGAAGGTATTAAAAATTAATAAACCAATACCGGAAAGAACCGTTAGCGCTGTAGCTAAGCGCACCCAGTAAATATGCCGCCCTGAACGGTCTGCCAACCAGCCCCACACATTGGGCGCAATGACTTTGGTGAACATCATAATGCCCAGCAGTTGACCAATTTCGATGGCAGTAAAATTCAGTGACTGAAAGTACAACCCCAAATAGGGCAAAATGGTGCCTAACACCGCAAAATAGAAGAAATAATGCAGTGAGAGTTTTTTACGAGCCGTTTGGTAGGTACAAGGAGCCATGAATTTATCTAGTTAAGAGTTGAAAAATAGATTCTCTTATCTGTTTTAAAAACGTAGCGAGGGGATTGAGGCCAAGGCAAAAATGTTTGGGGAAGCGGAGTTTATATAAAATAAATGAGCATTACCCAAACATTTTTAACGCAGGAATAAATTCCCGCAGTAGTTTTTAATCAGATAAGCGTGCTAAATCCATTATTGGTGGCTTTACATCGCCATTTTGTGCGCGGTTTCGCATAAAGTGATCAAGCAACACTATCGCCATTTGTGCTTCGGCAATTGGGGTAGCACGAATCCCAACACAAGGATCGTGACGCCCTTTAGTCACCATCTCAATCGCTTCACCATCAGTATTAATGCTTTTACCTGGAGTCATAATGCTCGAGGTTGGTTTTAATGCAATGTGTGCGGTTATATCTTGCCCGGTAGAAATCCCCCCTAAAATACCGCCCGCATGGTTTGAAGCGAACCCTTCTGGTGACATTTCATCACGGTGCTCTGTACCAAGCTGAGCTGCCACGGCAAAACCATCGCCAATTTCCACACCTTTTACGGCATTAATGCTCATTAAGGCGTGGGCTAAATCGGCATCTAAACGATCAAAAATCGGTTCTCCTAAGCCCACTGGAACATTCTTGGCTACAATCGAAATTTTGGCTCCCACCGAATCTTTCTGTTTGAGTAGGTTATCCATGTATTGACGAATCTCTTCGCTTTTCTCTGGGCTTGGACAGAAGTATTCATTGCTGTTATCAAATGGCCAAGTTACGTTTTCCACTTTAATTGGGCCAAGCTGAGAAAGGTAGCCTTTAATCTCAACCCCCAAACGCTCTTTTAGGTATTTCTTAGCAATCGCACCCGCGGCAACACGCATCGCCGTTTCACGTGCCGAAGAACGCCCACCACCACGATAATCACGGAAACCGTATTTTTGCGTGTAGGTGTAATCGGCATGCGCTGGGCGGAAAGTTTCTGCAACTTTAGAGTAATCTTTAGAGCGCTGATCGGTGTTGTGAATAATCATCCCAATCGGCGTACCGGTGGTTTTACCTTCAAAAACACCCGACAAGATTTGCACTTCATCCGCTTCGCGACGCGCAGTGGCATGCTTTGACGTTCCCGGCTTACGACGATCGAGTTCTTTTTGAATATCTGCCTCGGTAAGTTCTAGGCCAGGAGGACAACCATCCACAATACAGCCCAATGCCAAACCGTGGCTCTCGCCAAAAGTGGTGACTCGAAAATTTTGTCCTAATGTATTACCCGACATAAAAAACGCTCTTAATTCGTTACAATAAATAATCCGCACATTCTACCAAAAACCAACCCTGAGAAACGAACATTGAATAAGCAAACCTCCCGCAAATTCTCTTATTTACACAGAGTCACTGAAAATGAATTGGATTTTTTAGGTCATGTAAATAATAAAACCTATTTGGCTTGGATGGAGATGGTGGCTTGGGAACATGCCAAAGCGGTGGGCATTAGCCATGATTTGCAAAAACAGCTAAATCGCATTATGGCGGTTTATGAAAATTGTATGCAATACAAAGCAAGTTGTTATTTAGGCGATGAGCTGGAAATTATGACTTGGATCGGAGAACCAGAGGGCTGCTGTTTGCGCCCGCGCTATTTTGAAATCAT
>JAASTL010000164.1 GCA_021767305.1 Piscirickettsiaceae bacterium
CATTCTCTAAGGCGACTCTAAACCGACTAAAACACAATTAATAAAAGATGATTGTTTATTTTTTACATGTAAGCATCATAAGAGACAAAATTATGGACAAGCAACCGAATTTATTTGAAATTGGATTTAGCAAAACCTTTGAGTTGGCTTTTGCGGCGGCTATTCATTTGGATGAGCTGCATGGTCAAAGTCTTCAAGAGCTTGATGGCAAAGTCGTTGAACTTTGGGTTGCACCGGTTAAGTTCCCGCTTTTCTGTTTAATCAATGATGGAAAAATTGCCACCCAAACTCACCTTGCAGGTGAAGCAGATGTCACCCTTAAAACTGGGCTGCGCCAATTTAGAGTACTTGCGCAAGAAGGCTTTTTTGAAGCCCGGTATATCCGTGGAGATGAAGCCACTGGAGAGCAATTTATCCATGCCTTGGAATCCTTAGAGATTGATTGGGAAGAACATCTATCGCATTACACGGGTGATTTAATTGCTTTTAAAATTGGGCATGGCGTCAGAAGCATGTTGGAAACTCAACACAATACCAAAGCTTATCTGAGTGAGGCATTTAAAGAGTATCTACAATTTGAAATCAATGCCCTGCCAACTCGTCACCAAGTGAATCACTTTATTAAAAGCTCGCAAGACTTAAGTTCAGCGGTTGATACCATCGAAGCGCGTTTAACTGAAGTTAAAGCCAAATTAAACGCAAGCCAGGCTACCTCGGAATAAGTCAAAACACCTTAAAAACTGTACCCCTATGAAACTATTAAGAAAATTTTTGCGTATTATCAAAATCAACCGCGTACTGACTTATTATCAGATTGATCGCTTAATTCTTGAAGAGAGCAAGTTTGCCTGGTTAATTTGGCTCAATATGGCATTGCCTTGGAACTGGCGAGGCCACTCCAATGCTTCCCGTGGAGAACGTATCCGCCTAGCTTTGGAAGAACTTGGCCCCATCTTTATTAAACTTGGGCAAGCGCTCTCAACCCGTAAAGATCTGTTGCCACATGACATCTCTTTGGAACTTACCAAACTTCAAGATGACTGCCCGCCATTTGATGAAACCCACTCCACCCAAATCATTGAAGAAGGCTTAGGTAAGCCGGTTGGGGAAGCTTTTGCCAGCTTTAATCCGGTGCCAATTGCTTCAGCCTCAATTGCCCAAGTACATGAAGCGACTTTACACACGGGCACTGAAGTCGTGGTTAAGGTGGTGCGCCCTGATATTAAACCGGTTATTGAACAAGATGTTTCCATTATGTTTAATTTGGCGCAGCTAATTGAGGCCGCCGTTAAAATCGCTAAACGCCTGCACCCGGTAGAAGTGGTGGCTGAATTTGAAAAAACCATTCTGGATGAGTTGGATATGATGCGTGAGGCGGCTAATGCCGGTCAACTCAAGCGTAATTTTGAAGGCTCAGATTTACTCTATGTACCAGAAGTCTATTGGGATCTCACTTCACAAAGTGTTATGACCATGGAGCGTATTCGCGGCATTCGTATCAGTGAAGTTGATAAACTCATTGAAGCAGGCATAGATTTGACAGACTTAAGTGCCAAAGGGGTAATCATCTTTTTTACCCAAGTATTCAAGCATAACTTCTTCCATGCCGATATGCACCCGGGGAACATTTTCGTTCTACCCGATGGACGTTATGCTGCCATTGACTTTGGGATTATGGGAACGCTTACACCAGAGGATCAACGTTATCTGGCAGAGAATTTTTTAGCCTTCTTTAATCGTGATTATTTACGTGTTTCTGAACTCCATATTGAATCGGAATGGGTGCCTAAAGAGACTAGAGTAAACGAACTAGAATCTGCTATTCGTTCGGTGTGCGAACCGATTTGGGATCGTCCATTAAAAGACATCTCCTTTGGCTTGGTGCTAATGCGCCTCTTCCAAACGGCACGTCGCTTTGGCATGGAGGTTCAGCCTCAGTTAGTGTTATTACAAAAAACGTTACTTAACATTGAAGGTCTTGGCCGCCAGCTGGATGATGAATTGGATTTATGGGATACCGCCAAGCCTTTCCTTGAAGACTGGATGCAAGAACGTGTTGGGCCAAAAGGTTTTGCTAAAAAAGTGAAGTCGAACTTACCATTTTGGATGGAACAGGCACCGGAAATTCCGGGGTTGCTTTACAGTGGGCTGTATAAACTTTCGCATCAAGGGTTGAATATTCAATCTGAACAAATTGATCGACTTGAAGCGCGCATAGAAGAACAAAACCGCCAACAAAAACAGCGTGCCATTGGTTTTGTATTGATTCTGTTTGGTTTACTGTTGCCAATTGAGTCGGATTATCAGAACTGGATACAGATTGGTCTTTTAGTTGCTGGTGGACTTTTCCTACTAAAAAAATAACACAAAACTAACTTTAAAGACCAAATAGAGATGAAAAGACTTGTTCTAATCCTGCCAATCATCATACTGCTATCAGCCTGTGCAAGCTCCTATCCCCTAGGCATGAATGAAGAGCAGTGGAATAAGCTCTCTGCCGAAGAGCGCCAACAGTTGTTACTGGAGCAGCAAAAATATCGCGAACAGCAGCGTCTAGCCCGTATTGAGGCTGAAGCACGCGCTAGAGAGTTGCAACACCAAGAAGATATGGCGGAAAAAGCCCGTCTGCAAGCACTGTATGACAATCCTGTAAATGGCAATGTGGTGATGGTGAATGTGTTGGGTGGCGTGCTGATTCAAGGTAAGCGCACTAAACGTATTCAAGAAGAAACCTTTCAGCTTGCACGTGGCGAGATTCAATCAATTGAACTCATTGTTAAAGACAACAAAAAAGGTTACACCAGTCGCAAAAGCTTCTACTTGGAATATGCCATCAACGGCAACGCAGTTTACCTCTACTTGGAGGATCCACAATACAATAATTACCGTGATGACCGCATAGCCCTGCTTCGTGATGGCAATTGGCAGTGCGGTAGTCACTATGTAAAAAACCTTAACAGCTCTTATGAAAAGCTAAAAAAGGTAAAATTATTCGTCAAGGAATCTGGAAGTTCATGTCGTCATTTAAGACCCAGACAACCAGAACCGAGAAAGCTTTATCGTTAATCGCTAACATGGTCGTTAGCTTTTTATTACCTGTAGGAGTCTCATATGAAGACCTCAAGCCGCACCCTTTTCACCCTAATACTGAGCTCTATATTGCTTATGGGTTTAGGCATCTCAAAAGCAAAGGCAGGTGAAATCCTACCACTTGCAGTAGATTTACAAAAAACCGCCAAAACGTCTGCTCAACATAATGTTCCGATCGTTATTTTCTTTACTGCAACCTGGTGTAATTACTGTAAAAAGCTGGAAGAGAATATCTTGCACCCTTTATTGGAAACAACTCCAATTGAGAGCTATGCCGAGTTTCGTCAAGTGGTGATGGATAAAGCGCATTGGATGATGAAAGACTTTGATGGCTCGGATATAGAAATGCGCACCTATGGACCTAAACAAGGCGTAAAAGTGGCACCGACCACCTTAGTTTTCAATAGCAAAGGTGAAATCATCGCCGAGCCGATTTTAGGCCTAACCTTAGAAGAGTTTTATCCAGGTAACCTAGAACGTGCTATTAACCAAGGCTTGCAGGCATTAGGTAATGACAAACGCGTTGATATCTACAAAATGGTTGATGAAAGCAAAGTGAATTATCAGCAGTGAACCACGGCCAAGAGTAATCTCAGTACTACATTCTCAATCATCTTTTCTGAATTCTATTCTGAATATTAGTTCTTCCAAAAATCTAGCGTCTTGGCTCACTCAGCAACGGTAAGCCAAGCGCCACATCTTTATCCTTATCCAAGACTTTTATCAAACTGTCGTATGACTTATATTGCGAATTGGGGATTTCTACTTTAACAATTCTCGCCTTGGCACTGGGCAATGGGCTGAGCAGCTTAAACGCATATTTTTGCATGACTCTATCCCAATGCGCTGGGCGGTAAACCTTAATAATAAAACTCCCCGTCACCACGGCGTTATGCCCGGTATTTTGATTTAACACCACCGGCAAAAATTCTAGGTTTTTACCTTGAATGAATTTAATAAAGGGAGCGCATTGATTGTCTGCAAACCAAACCTCAG
>JAASTL010000165.1 GCA_021767305.1 Piscirickettsiaceae bacterium
GCATGGCAAAAATCGCGCATCAATTGTTAGCGGATTTAGAAAATGAAACGGTTAACTTCTCTGATAACTATGATGGTTCTGAATCAGAACCAGACGTTCTGCCAACTCGTATTCCAAACCTATTAGTAAATGGTTCTTCCGGTATTGCGGTAGGTATGGCTACCAATATTCCGCCACACAATCTCACCGAAACCGTGAATGCTTGTTTAGCTTATATTGACGATCCTGCTATTGATATTGCAGGCCTGATGGAACATATTCCAGGACCAGACTTTCCTACCCACGGTTTGATTAATGGGACTTCGGGTATTCGTGAAGCTTATGAGACGGGGCGTGGCCGTGTACAAATCCGTGCTAAAACCGCTGTCGAAACAGATAAGTCTGGAAAATCTCAGATTATCGTTAATGAAATTCCTTATCAGGTCAACAAGGCCAAACTTATCGAACGCATTGCCGAGTTGGTAAAAGATAAGAAAATTGAAGGTATCACTGGTTTACGTGATGAGTCGGATAAAGACGGTATGCGTATCGTCATTGAGATTCGCCGTGGTGAAGTGCCTGAAGTCATAATTAACAATCTATATAAGCAAACTTCAATGCAGACTGTATTCGGTGTGAATATGGTTGCATTGATTGATGGGCAACCTAAGTTACTTAATCTTAAACAGGTTATTGAAGCCTTTGTCAAGCATCGTCGTGAAGTGGTTACGCGTCGTACTATTTTTGATCTGCGTAAAGCGCGAGAAAAAGCCCATATCTTAGAAGGTTTGGCAGTGGCTCTGACCAATATCGACGAGATGATCGAATTGATTAAGGCCTCTCCTAGCCCAGCAGTGGCTAAAGAGCGTATGCTGGAGCGTGATTGGGCAATTGGTTCAGTGGTTGATCTACTTGAAAAAGTAGAGATGAAAGATGTGCGCCCAGAAGACCTGCCAGAAGGCTTTGGTGCGGACGGTGCAATCTATAAGCTTTCTCCAGTGCAAGCTCAGGCTATTCTGGAGATGCGTTTGCATCGCCTAACAGGGCTAGAGCAAGACAAAATCATTGAAGAGTACCGAGGCCTGATTGAAAAAATCGCCGAGTTCCTAGAGATCTTACGTAACCCTAATCGTTTGACTGAAGTTGTTAAGGAAGAACTGGTTGAGGTGGTCGAAAACTTTGGTGATGAGCGTCGTACTGAGATTGACTACAGCTACCAAGATTTAGATGCCGAAGATTTAATTGCGGTTGAAGATCGCATAGTCACGCTGTCTCGCGATGGTTACATTAAAACTCAGCCACTGAGCGATTACCGTGCGCAAAAACGTGGTGGTCGCGGTAAGTCGGCCACTGCTATGAAAGAAGAGGATGAAGTCGGTCAATTATTTGTGGCAAGCACACATGATATGTTGTTGTGCTTCTCGAATCGCGGTCGTCTATATTGGCAGAAAACATGGCAGTTACCTTTAGCAAGTCGCGGTAGCCGTGGTAAGCCAATTGTAAATGTGCTGCCGTTGGAAGAAGGAGAGGTCATTACCTCTGTACTACCTGTTAATGAATTTGATGAGCGTAATGTCTTTATGGCAACGCGTAACTCGATTGTTAAACGTGTGGCTCTTAAAGACTTCTCGCGTCCTCGCGCCAACGGTATTATTGCGGTTGATCTTTTGGATGACGATGAATTGGTGGGTACCGCGCTGACTGATGGTAACCAAGAAATCATGCTGTTCAGCAACATAGGTAAAGCGATTCGTTTTAAAGAGTCGGATGTTCGTGTCATGGGGCGTACTGCACGTGGTGTACGTGGTATGAAACTAAATGAAGGTGTTAAGGTTATCAGTATGCAAGTTGCATCTTCTGATGCATTAATTCTGACAGCAACCGAAAATGGTTTTGGTAAGTGTACTCCAGTAGAGGACTACTCAACCATTAACCGTGGTGGTCAAGGTGTTATTTCTATAAAGACCACTGAACGTAATGGTGATGTCGTTGCTGCCGTATCAGTACACCCTGAACAAGAGATTGTGCTGATTACCAATAAAGCTACTTTAGTACGTACACGTGTTTCCGAAATTTCGGTAGTTGGCCGTAACACCCAAGGTGTTAAGCTGATTAATGTAGGTAAAGGCGAACAAGTTGTTGGTCTAGCTGTGGTCGATTTGGAAGAGGAAGAAGAACTCTTGCTTGACGAAGCGACTGGTGAACCCATTGTTGCTGAGGGAACTGAAGTCAGTGCCTCTGTCGCAGTAGAGCCTAAAGCAGCAGATAAAACAACAGAAGAAGACTAAATCCAACAATAGGTGAGGTGGAGCAAAGCGGCTCCATTGCTAAGATTTTATTTAGTCGACTTTAATATCGGTTATTGTCGGTTTTAAAAACAAAGATCAATCGAAACTTAAAAGATTGGTCTTTTATTGTTTAAAAACAACGAGTAACTAATTGAAATTTAATGTTTTTTATGTTTAACGTTTTTATATTTAAAGTTTTTACAAGGTTGAGAAATGTCTAGAGCATTTAACTTCAGTGCTGGCCCAGCAATGCTGCCAGAAGCCGTCATGCGAAAAGCCGCGGGTGAATTTTTGAACTGGAATGAGACGGGCATGTCGGTGATGGAAATGAGTCATCGTAGCGCTGAGTACATGTCTGTTGCCAAACAAATGGAAGCGGATCTGCGTGAAGTAATGGGTATTCCTGACAATTATAAGGTGCTATTCATTCATGGCGGTGCGTCTATGCAATTTCCAGCCATTCCGATGAATCTGGCTAGTGAAAATGACACAGTGGATTATTTTAATACCGGTGTTTGGTCAACCAAGGCGATTAAAGAAGCCTCACGTTATGCCAAGGTAAATGTTGTTGCTGGCGGTGATGAGGCTAATCCAACAGAAATTCCTGCGCAATCTGAGTGGAAGTTTTCCGCTGATGCCAAATACATCCACTTGTGCTACAACGAGACCATTACAGGTCTTGAATTTCAGCAAGATCAACTTGATACCATCTTCGCGCAAGGTAAGCCAGTGATTGCAGATATGTCATCCAATATTATGTGTCGCGATATCGACGTAAGTAAGTTCGGCATGATTTACGCTGGCGCACAGAAGAATATTGGTCCTGCTGGTCTTGCGATTGTAATTGTAAGAGAAGACCTTATTGGTCAGGCGCGTGAAATGACGCCAACACTGATGAACTGGGAAACTTACGCCAATAACGAATCGATGTTTAACACTCCTGCAACCTTTGCTTGGTATTTAGCTGGTTTGGTATTTGCCTGGATTAAAGAAATGGGCGGAGTAAAAGTCATAGAAGCTGTTAACCAACGTAAGGCAAGTAAGCTTTATGAGTTTATTGATGCTTCCAGTTTCTATCGCAATACCATCAAGGTTTCTGAACGTTCTTGGATGAACGTTACCTTTAAACTGGCAAACTCAGATTTGGATGCTGAGTTCTTGGCGCAATCTAAGGCAGCTGGTTTATTAAGCTTAAAAGGGCATAAGGCATTTGGTGGAATGCGTGCGAGTATTTATAATGCCATGCCTGAAGAAGGTGTGGATGCGTTAATCGACTTTATGAAAACCTTTGCCGAAGCAAATGCATAATTCAAATAGTTAGTTTAAACGTCTTTATAAACCGTAAAACCTACTTAATAAAAAACAGCAAATAGGCTCTCTTGTAAATATGACTGAACAGCAACAGCTTACTGAAATTCGTAATCAAATCGACTCTATTGATAAGCAGATCCAAGAGTTGATTGGTAAACGAGCGGAATGTGCGCAAAAGGTAGCGGATATAAAAACTCAGGGCGGCAATGTCGACGCGGTGTTTTATCGTCCTGAGCGCGAAGCGCAGGTGTTACGCGCAGTTAAAGAACGTAATGAGAGTATGTTGCCAGACGAAGAAATGGCAAAACTGTTCCGTGAGATCATGTCTGCCTGTTTGGCATTGGAGCAACCGGTTTCAGTCGCGTTTTTAGGTCCTGAGGGGAGCTACTCGCATGCCAGTATGGTCAAGCAATTTGGCTCATCAGCCCATCCTTATGCTGTTTCTACGATTGAAGAAGTGTTTGAAGCGGTTGAAAAAGGCAAAGC
>JAASTL010000166.1 GCA_021767305.1 Piscirickettsiaceae bacterium
AGGGGAGCTGGCTTTGGCTGCGACCATGGAATCGGTCACTATTCCAGATGATTTAGTCGGTTGGTTAGATGGGCGTTCTAGTTTGGCGAGACTGGGGTTAATGGTACACGTTACCGCGCACCGTATTGATCCGGGCTGGCAAGGACAGATTGTGTTGGAAATTTTTAATAGCGGTAAATTGCCTTTGGCTTTACGCCCGGGCATGGATATCTGCGCGATTAACTTTGAAACCCTATCCAGTGCGGCTTCCAAGCCATACAACAAACGTGCTGATGCCAAATATAAGAACCAATCTGGCCCAATTGCCAGCCGTATTAACCAAGATAATAAATCTTCTGAACAATTAGATTTATTAGGCTAATACTGGTTTTACAGCCAATTAAATCAGTACCTGATAGAAATTACCTGATAAAACGTACCAGACAGCTCTGATGAGGAACAACAACTCAGTGACATCAAATATGGCGATATTTAAAAGATTCATACTTGCTTAGGAGTTGTTTAACATTCATTCATACTCGCTATAAAGCCGCATTTATGCGGTTTTATAGTTTTTATTAAGCAAAAAATTATATTAGATAAATCTAATTTGTTTACTGATTAAAATTACTGAATTGTAGCCATAAATTGAAGTTGTTAACTTATCATCCAAAATAGCGATGTAATAAAACCCGCTATTCAAACGTCAAATAGACAGTGTCAACTAGACAGTTTTAGCTAACTGCTTTGGAGAGTAAAGATGCTCACAGCAATCAAAAATTTATGGTTTCGTAATCCTAAAGAGAGCACAACCTATATCAACGATACCGCAGTAAGAATTCGCGCCGGTATGCTACTTGTAATTCCAGTGGTTATGCTCTTTACTTTGTATGATGCGATTTATGTCTCTAATTGGGTGGTCGATGGCAATACCGCAGTAGATAGCTACGATACGGATTGGGACGGCAATATAATCTACAATGTGGAAGCCATTAAACGTACCTACGACTACACCGTACAAAGCTGGATTTTAGTGTATGCGCTGTTTGAAATGCTGATTAGCATGTCGGTTGTCTTATCTCGCTTATCACCCACCATTTTAATCGCCAGCATTCTCGCTTCACGCCAACCTCAAGTTTGGAAACCATTGGTACCCAAGCGTTTTGCCTGGACCATTGGTGCCACCATGATTTCCATCTGTTGGATTTACTTTAATCCTGAAATATTTGCTGGTTGGGTCAATGCGATTGCCGGCTCTGCTGTATTGCCGACTACTGAAAACTATATGTCTTATTACATACCTTTATTAATGGTTTGGGTTTGTCTTGGCTTTATGTGGTTAGAAGCAGTATTAGGTTTCTGTGTTGGCTGTAAGGTGCATGCCCTATTTGTCAGTTTGGGCATTATTAAAGAAGAGTGTGAAGCCTGTAATAATATTGACTGGGAAGAAATCGCCCGTAAACATAAAGAGCGTCAGCAGGTAGAGAATAATAGTTAGTTGCAAAACGACTTCATTAATTCATTTCAAAATACAATTCCTTACTAAACCAAAAGCCCGAGTAAACAACAATTTACTCGGGCTTTTTAGCATTAACTGTAAGATTTTTCTATTTAAACTTTTGATCTTAAGAATAGTTTGTAACCAGGATTATCCTGCTCACATTCATAACTATAACCGAGCGTGTCCAAATAGTTTTCGAACTTAGCATGGTCTTGAGGCGGCACCTGCACACCCACTAATACTCGACCATAAGCGGCACCATGATTACGGTAGTGGAACAAACTAATATTCCATTCTTCACTCATATTTACTAAAAAGTTCAACAATGCACCCGGGCGCTCTGGGAACTGAAAACGGTACAAAGTTTCATCTTCAACCCCATTAGCATGCCCGCCGACCATATGACGTAAATGCAATTTAGCCATTTCATTGTCGGACATATCTTCAACCGCATAACCTTTTGCCGTTAAGTGATGCACAATTGAATCTCGCTCGGCAAAACCACCCTCGGTTCTAACGCCCACAAAAACAATGGCGCGGTTGTCGTCTGAATAACGATAGTTAAACTCAGTAATAGAACGGCGAGCGCCAAGAATTTCACAAAACTCTTTAAAACTTCCAGGCCTTTCATCAATGGTCACGGCAAAAATCGCTTCGCGTTTCTCACCAATTTCGGTGCGTTCAGAAACGTGGCGAAGACGATCAAAGTTCATATTGGCACCACTAATGGTAACCGCCATATTCAGGCCAGAAACGCCATACTGCTCAACAAACTTTTTCGCGCCGGCGACCGCAAGTGCTCCTGCTGGTTCAGCAATAGCACGAGTATCTTCAAAAATATCTTTAATTGCGGCACAGATTTCATCGGTTTTAACGGTAATCATTTCATCCACACAGGTTTGTGCGATACGAAATGGAATTTCCCCTACCTGGGCAACCGCTACACCGTCAGCGAATATGCCAACCTGATCTAAAACCACTCGCTCATTGGCTTTTAACGCTTCGGTCATACAAGCCGCATCTTCCGGTTCCACCCCGATAATACGAGTGTTTGGTGAAACCTGCTTCATGACTGCGGCAATACCGGCTATTAACCCGCCCCCGCCAACACAGACAAAAATCACGTCTAAGGGTTCACGCGTTTGACGTAACATCTCTAATGCAACGGTGCCCTGTCCGGCAATCACATCCAAATCATCATAAGGGTGAATGTAAGTGAGGCCTTTTTCTTCTACCAGCTGTTTGGCATGAGTAGATGCTTGGTCATAAGAATCACCAACTAACACCACATTGCCACCTAAAGCCCTCACTGAATTCACTTTAATAGGCGGTGTGGTTTCCGGCATAACAATAGTGGCTTCAACCCCTAAACGCGCTGCGGAAAGGGCTACACCTTGCGCATGGTTTCCAGCAGATGCAGCAATCACCCCCGCCGCTTTTTCTTCATCACTCAATTGCGCCATGCGGTTATAGGCACCGCGCAACTTAAACGAGAAAACAGGTTGCAAATCTTCGCGTTTAAAGAATAGCTTGTTTTGTAAACGTTTGGATAGCAGTGGAGCTTGTTCTAGAGGGGTCTCTTTGGCAACATCGTAGACAGGGGCGCGTAAGACTCGTTTTAAGATTTCTTCAGGCATTCATCAACCAATTTGTTTGACTATTGCATCTTTTTCAGTTCTTCTTCTGTAGAAGCTACAACAGGGGTAAAAATTTCCAAGTCATTATAGCAGTACATACCAGCCCTGCTAAACATCCCTTTGGTTATTTAGCGTTTTCAAGACTGTGCTCATTTCTACTTTAAAATCCAGAAAAAAATTTTTCATAAAATTACTTAAAGTTGACGCTTATCAAGCAATCAAAACTTGCTCAAGCCTTTTCACAGTATTAGGTCAGCTTTACCTTGAATTCCTCATGAATCTAGCCACAGTCTTAAGCACTTCAATACTTAGAATACGCTCAATAGAATTAATGACCTTATAAAATAAAGGACTCCAAATGTTCAAACCGAATAAACTCAAATTGGCTATCCTCAGCGCAACACTGCTTCCGGTAATGGCTCAAGCTTCAGACCTGGCGCCAGTTAAAGTGACGGCTGATGCTGAACCAGCTCAGCAAATCACGGTAGACAAACAAACCGTGATGGAAACCGGTAACACTGAAACCGGGAGCGCTTTGCGTCAGATCCCTGGAGTTGATGCGGCTCGCATGGGTGGACATGGCGTTGATTTAAATATTCGTGGTCAAAATGAAAGCCAACTTAACATCTTGATTGACGGAGCCAAAATTGAAGGCGGCTGTCCAAATAGAATGGACCCACCTACTTCTTATGCGGAATTAAGCAGTATTGATGAAGTGACCGTGATTAAAGGCGTAAAATCTGTGACTTATGGTACCGGTGGAACCGGTGGTACAGTTCTTTTTGAACGTAAAGCACCTACTTTTGCAGAAGATAAAGCTTACAACGGTGAAATTAACCTGGGTGCAACCAACAATGGTTTAACTAGAGATATGAATGCCACAGTTTCTGCGGGTGGCGATAAAGGTTATATCGTTCTGCAAGGAGCGAGCAA
>JAASTL010000167.1 GCA_021767305.1 Piscirickettsiaceae bacterium
AGAGCGCGAAACCCATCAGTATCTTGATGAGAGTCGACATGATGAAGTCATCAACCAGATTCATTATCAATTACAACAAGATGAAGTTGAACCTTTAAGTGCCAATACCTTCATGCAAAGACGTACCAAACACTTTGACACCCCAACTGAAATCAGTTTTAAAGCAATCAATGACCATGTTACGGAATTACATATTGATGCCAAAGATAGCCCTGGACTACTCGCTAAAATTGGTTGCGCTTTGAAAGAGCAAGGGATTCGTTTGCATGATGCTAAAATTGTTACGATTGGTGAAAAAGCAGAAGATGTGTTCTTAATTAGCGATACAGAAAATCATGCCATCAATGGCAAAGATCGTCTCTCCAAAATTAAAGAGATGTTAATTGAAAAGATTGAAAATTAAAAACCTAAAAATTACATTTAAATTCAAACGCTTAACACTCTATATCTCAAACAGTTCTAAGGCATTATTATCTAAATCTTTAAAAAATAGTGCCTTCCTGCCCGACTTACTTTTAGTGTATTCAATACCTAAGGCTTCAAGTTTTTCTATAAAACCGTCAAGCGCATCCACTCTTAAAGCAAAATGATAATCACGCCCTCCATGCTCCGGTCTTTGCACACCTGCATATGGGTTATCTAACTGCATAATGTGAATACTTTGCCCAGCGCCTAAATCAATCCAATATCCAGGAAAACCCAAATCCGGTCTGGGCAATAGTTGAACACCTAAAATTTGCTGATAAAACGCCAGTGATTTTTCTGCATCCGCCACAATAATACTGACATGATCAAAACCAATTACTTTTGCCATTAACGCCTCCACATTACATAAAAAAGCCCGGTGTCTAAATAGTCGACTATTTAGACACCGGGCTTCATTCAAACTATTTTATCAGTTGGATTAGTCGTTACTATGCAGCGCACTGTTCAGACCACCCCAAACACTACCGTCCGTAATAATCACTTCAACTGAACCGGTTTGGCTGTGGCGACGGAACAATAATTTAGACTGCCCGGCCAACTCACGTGCTGAAACCACTGAACCATCCGGCATCTTAACCTTAGTACCAGCCGTAATATATAGACCAGACTCAACAATACAGTCATCACCTAAAGGAATACCTAACCCGGCATTAGCGCCTAATAGGTTGCGTTGACCCATTGAGATAACCTGTTTACCACCACCAGATAGCGTGCCCATAATAGAAGCTCCACCACCAATATCAGAGTTTTCACCAATCACCACGCCCGCACTGATACGACCTTCTACCATAGAGTTACCTAAAGTACCGGCATTGAAGTTACAGAAACCTTCATGCATGACTGTGGTACCGGATGCCAAGTGAGCACCAAGACGCACTCGATCCGCATCAGCAATACGTACACCTTCAGGAATAACGTAATCCGTCATACGAGGGAATTTGTCGATTGAAGTGACGTTAAACTGATGCTCTTCACCGGCAATTGCTTCTCTTAAGTTTTCCACTTCGGCTGGAAGAACAGGCCCTGCAGAAGTCCATGCGACATTTGATAGTAGTCCAAACACACCATCCAGATTAATTGTATGCGGCTTGTACTGACATTCTGACAATAAATGCAAACGTAGATAAGCATCTTCAGCTGATTTTGGTGCATCATCAACAGATTCGATTTCAACCGTAACAAAATCACCTTTGATGATACCGGCTTTAGCAGCCAAACAGTTACGTGCAATCTCTTTATTCGAACGCGGGAACCAAACGTCTAATGTCGCGCCAGTTTTCGCATCGGTATAACGGTGTCCAATTCGCTTAATTGTCATAATTCTATTCTCTTTATCAAAGTCAAAATTTATAAAGCGGCAAGTATACCCTAAGCCATGAAATATATAAAATCAGGCTGCAAAAAATTGCTCAACGACTAAGAGTGCAAAAATATATCAGGTCACTATAATAAAGCCTCTTCAAAAACGAAACACAAGGTGTATCTAAATGAGTTCTGCAACCATCACCCTATTTGGAATCCCTAACTGCGATTCCGTTCGTAAAGCCAAAAAGCAATTAGAATCTCAAGGGATTGATTTTGCATTTCATGACTTTAAAAAACAGGGGTTATCAATTGAGCAGATTCAAGCTTGGTTAGAGCAACAACCCATTGAAGTTTTGGTGAATAAAAGAAGTACCAGTTGGAAACAATTGTCAGAGGCACAAAAAGAAGACTTAATGAGCACAGCTGACTTAAGCATTCTGACATCCATGCCAACTCTGATTAAACGCCCGGTTCTGCAAACAGAAGACCAACTTTTAGTCGGCTTTAAAGCGGATGATTACGCAAAACTTTGACCATACCAAGCGATAAAGCGAAGTATAATTTTACAAAAGCCACAGCACACCAGCTTAAGCAAACTACAACTAAAACATAACCAAAAAAGTGATTAAGAGTGACCATGAGCGAAACCATTGATTTAGCCCAACAACTTATCCAAATAGACTCCGTGACACCCAATGACAAAGGTTGCCAAAACATTATTGCTGACTACCTTTCACCGCTTGGGTTCAATACTGAGTTCATGAAATTTGGCGAAGTCGATAATATTTGGTCTCGTAAAGGCACAAATTCACCTTGTATTGTGTTTGCCGGTCATACTGATGTTGTTCCCACTGGGCCAGCAGAGGCTTGGACCCACCCCCCATTTTCCGCACATATTGATGGCGATATGATGTTTGGGCGTGGTACTGCAGATATGAAAAGTTCAATTGCCTGTTTTATGGCCGCAACCAAACAATTTATTCAAGACTACCCCGATCACAAAGGCTCTATTGCCTATCTTATTACCAGTGACGAAGAAGGCCCAGCAGTCGACGGCACGGTAAAAGTAATTGAAGCCCTTGAAGAGCGTAATGAGAAATTTGAATATTGTTTGGTTGGTGAACCTTCAAGTAGTCACAAACTGGCAGATTCAATAAAAAACGGGCGCCGTGGTTCTTTGAGCGGTAAGCTTACCGTTAAAGGCATACAGGGGCATATTGCCTATCCAGAGCTCGCCGACAACCCTATTCATTCAGCGGCAATGGCATTGGAACAGTTAGTTCAAGTGATGTGGGATCATGGTAATGAATATTTCCCACCTACCTCTTTTCAAATTTCCAATATCAATGGTGGAACAGGAGCAACCAATGTTATTCCTGGAGAAGTGGTCATTCAATTTAATTTCCGTTTTTCTACCGAACACACACCTGAATCATTAAAAGAGAGCGTGCATCACATCCTAGATCAGCACAAACTCCACTATGATTTAGAATGGAACTTATCTGGATTGCCATTTATTACTCCGGCAGAAGGAGAATTGATTCAAGCGGTGCAGCAGGCTTGCGAGAGTGTAGTCGGTTATAAACCAGAACTGTCTACCGGTGGTGGTACTTCTGATGGACGCTTTATTGCACCAACCGGTGCTCAAGTTATAGAACTTGGGCCTTTAAATGCGACAATCCATAAAATTGATGAGCAGGTCAGCGTGAGTGATTTAAATAAACTCACCACCATTTACTACCAAACATTAGTTAATCTACTCGCATAATAAAGTTGTTTAAATAAAGCTATCTAAATCAATAACACACAACAAAGACTAAGAGTCGAATAATATAAAGAGTCCAATATGAATGAAAAAGACCTGCCTGAACATATTCAATATATTTTGATTGCCCTCCAGCTTGTGGCACTGGCAGTGTTTATCTATTTTATTTGGCCTTATTTCAAAAACGAAAACTGGAAGGAAAAGTTTTTCGACAATAAAACCGCTCGTTCCATCATTATTGTTTTTATTCTTATTTTTGTTTTTGTCTGGGGTTTAGGTGCGTTTTTTGATGCCTTTTTTCCTGTAGAAGAACTTAAGTAGTCGACTTTGAATAACGCGTTTAAATTTATGTGGGACGTTTAAGTAGGTAGGCTCTAGGCGTGGATTGAGGATAATGGTTATTCCATTATTGAAATTCACAACACCGAGCATGCCTGCTTAAACGCCCACCCGAAGGGGCTGCGCCAGTTTTCACTCCACGGC
>JAASTL010000168.1 GCA_021767305.1 Piscirickettsiaceae bacterium
ATGAGCGAGTTTTCGGTGGCATGGTGCAAAATATTGGCGGTTTCGGTCATTTCTACCATAAAGGTTGAGCGCCCAGAAGTCAGATCGTCGGAAGCCCCAATACGAGTAAAGATGCGGTCAATTGGCCCAATTTCTGCCACATCGGCAGGCACATAGCTGCCCATAAAAGCCAGCAAGGTAATTAACGCGGTTTGGCGCATATAGGTGGATTTACCGCCCATATTTGGGCCGGTAATAATGTGTAATTTGCGTTCCGAGTTAAACAAAGCATCATTTGGAATAAACGGTTCGGAGCTTAGGGCTTCTACCGTTAGGTGACGACCTTGTTCAATATGAATGCCGGGTTGCTCGCTTAGCTTAGGGCGGGTCAAATTGAGTTTGACCGACTGCTGAGCTAAGTTCACTAACACATCCAACTCAGCCAAGGCCTTGGCGCAAATTTGCAGTTCGGCAATGGATTCATTGAGTTTTTCCAGTAACTCGCTGTAAAGCCATTTTTCTCGCGCTAGGGATTTTTCACCTGCACTGAGGATTTTGTCTTCAAAGGTTTTTAGCTCTGGAATGATATAGCGTTCTTGGCCTTTCAGAGTTTGGCGGCGCACATATTCAGCCGGTACGGCATCACTATGCAGTTTACTGATTTCAATATAGTAACCATGAACACGGTTATAACCGACTTTAAGTCCTTGAATACCGGTTCTTTCACGCTCTCGTTCTTCCAATGCAATAAGGTAATCGCCAGCTTCGTTTTTCAGGTTGCGCAGTTCGTCGAGTTCAACGTCATAACCCTCGGCAATCACACCGCCATCACGAATCAACATAGGTGGATTATCAACAATAGCACGCTCAAGTAGTTCAGCTAATTCAGGGAAGGTATTGAGTTGTTGCGACAGCTGCGCAATTTTAGTTGCGTCTTTAAGGGTTGATAAAATGCTTTGCAGCTCAGGTAAAATATTTAAGGTTCTTCCTAAGTGTAAGCAATCTCTTGGGCGCGCTGAACGTAAGGCAACACGACTTAAAATACGCTCTACATCACCTACTTGTTTAAGGGTGGCGCGTAAATCATCATCTTGATGATTTTCCAGAATAATCTGAATAGCATCTAAACGTTGGTTGATTTTGTCGCGGTTTCTCAGCGGCTGGTTTAACCAACGTTTTAACAGACGGCTTCCCATCGCAGTGGCAGTGTGATCCAAAATCGCTGCCAAGGTGTTGTTTTGCCCACCGCTTAAATTAGTGTCTATTTCTAAGTTACGACGACTGATTGCGTCCATAACTAAGGTGTCATCGGTCGAGTAGGTATGTAAACTCAAAATATGCGTCAGGTCGTTTTGCAGCATATTCTGCGCATAATGCAAAATCACCCCAGCCGCACTTACGCTGGCATCAAGCTGGTCGCAACCAAAGGCAATTAAATCCTGTGTTTGAAAATGCGTTTGCAGGCGTTTATAACAACTTGCATGGTCAAAATGCCAAGGCGGGTAACGCACCAAATCTGGACGATTCAAAATCGCTTCAGGCAATAATTCGCGGAATTGATCATCATCGGCAAGCAATAGTTCAGAAGGGCGCAGGCGTTCAATTTCGGCATGCAGTTCTTCAATGCTATTGACTTGAGTGGTTTCAAAACGCCCACTGGAAACTTCCAGATAAGCGATGCCAAATAAGTTGCCCACTTGGCTAATGGCAACCAATAAATTCTCGTGTCGATCATCCAGCAGCGCTTCTTCCACAAGCGTTCCCGGCGTGATAATGCGCACTACTTTACGCTCAACCGGGCCTTTGCTATTGGCTGGGTCGCCTACCTGTTCACAAATCGCCACCGATTCGCCCAACTTAACTAACTTGGCTAAATACCCCTCAGCCGAATGATGCGGAATGCCCGCCATAGGAATCGGCTCGCCGCCCGATTTACCACGTGCTGTTAAGGTAATCTCTAACAGCTCAGAGGCCTTTTTGGCATCCTCATAAAACAGCTCATAAAAATCTCCCATACGATAAAACAGCAAATGCCCAGGATTTTCATCCTTAATAGCCAAATACTGCTGCATCATCGGGGTGTGTTTCGTGGCGGTTTTACTCATAGTGGCTCTTTAAAATAGGGCGGTTAGTGCTTTATAAAATTAAGCGTGAAATTGTAACAAAAAGCCTCTTTAAATGCGGATAAACCGTGCAAAAAATAACAGCCAATTAAGTTAAATCTGGCTTGTAAGCTCAATAATTAGTCCTTATACTGCAATGCATCTTTTTACGTATCCTAATACGCTAACAAATAGATAAGGCGAACTTGTATGCATTCTGAATTTCAGAATAAAAAACAACTTACAGAAACCGACATTATTACTAAATTTATTCTTCCAGCCATTACTCAAAAGGGCTGGGATTCGATGACTCAAATCCGCCAAGAAGTGAAACTTCGTGATGGTAAGGTCATTGTCCGTGGTCAGGTCGCGGCACGTAAGAAAGTAAAGTCGGCTGATATTGTTCTCTACCACAAGCCAAACTTGCCCTTAGCGGTGATTGAAGCCAAAGCGAATAAGCACGAAGTTGGCAAGGGAATGCAGCAAGCTTTGGATTATGCTAGTTTGCTAGAAACGCCTTTTGTTTTTGCCTCCAATGGTGATGGGTTTATCTTTCACGATAAAACTGCAACTAACGGGCAAATTGAAACCGAAATCACGCTTGATCAATTTCCTACACCAGAAGAGCTTTGGCAAAAGTATTGTGTTTGGAAGGGTTATTCGGATAGCCAATTACCAATCATTACTCAACCCTACCACGATGATGGTTCGGGCAAATCTCCTCGTTATTACCAGCTGCAAGCGATTAACAAAACTATAGAAGCAATTTCATCAGGGCAAAACCGTATTCTTTTGGTAATGGCGACGGGTACAGGTAAAACCTATACCGCTTTTCAAATCATCTGGCGTTTATGGCGTTCTAAAACCAAAAAACGCATTTTGTTTTTGGCTGATAGAAATGCCTTGGTGACTCAAACTAAAAATGGCGATTTTCAACCCTTTGAAACGGCTATGACCAGAGTTAAAAAACGCACGGTTGATCCGGCTTATGAAATTCATCTAGCGTTGTACCAAGCCCTAACAGGGCCAGAAGAACACCAAAAGGCTTATAAGCAAGTTGATCCAGACTTCTTCGATTTAATAGTCGTGGATGAGTGTCATCGAGGCAGTGCGGCAGAAGATTCCGCTTGGCGTGAAATATTGGAGTATTTCAGTTCGGCCACTCAAATTGGTTTAACCGCAACACCCAAAGAAACCGAAGAAGTTTCCAATATCGACTATTTTGGCGAGCCTGTTTATACCTACTCGCTTAAAGAGGGCATAGAAGATGGTTTCTTAGCGCCTTATAAAGTGATTCGTGTTGACCTAGATATTGATGCGCTGGGTTGGCGACCAACTAAAGGGCAAGTGGATAAGCACGGTGAAGTTATTCCAGACCGAATTTATAATCCAAAAGACTTTGACCGTACTTTAGTTATTGATGAACGAACTCAGTTGGTTGCTGAAACCATAACCGCCTATTTAAAACGCACTGATCCAATGGCAAAAACCATTGTGTTCTGTAATGACATCGATCACGCAGAACGAATGCGCCGAGCTTTGGTTAATCTCAATCCAGAACAGGTTAAGAAAAACGAAAAATACGTGATGAAAATCACAGGGGATGATGAGCTAGGTAAAGCTCAGCTGGATAATTTCATTAATCCTAAAAAAGCCTATCCAGTGATTGCTACCACCTCGGAGTTAATGACCACGGGGGTGAATGCTAAAACCTGTAAGTTGGTCGTGCTCGACCAGTCCATTCAATCAATGACTAAGTTTAAACAAATCATTGGTCGTGGAACACGTATTGATGACCGCTACGGCAAGCTCTGGTTTACTATTCTCGATTTCAAAAAAGCCACTGAATTATTTGCGGATGAACGCTTTGACGGTATTCCTGAAAAGGTAATGGTGACCCAACCAGACAAG
>JAASTL010000169.1 GCA_021767305.1 Piscirickettsiaceae bacterium
CAAATCAAAAAACAGCATCATGGAAACACAGGTAAAGTAGATCCATGCATCATTATTCGCCGGGCTTTTAATCAATTCCAAAGCTCTAGGGAAGTTACTCATGCTATAGGCGGTGAGAATCAAAATGGCTGATAAGGCTGGCATAGGCATATACATCAGCAGGTTGGCAAAAAAGTAAATCGCCACCAAGACTACTAAAGCGTGCACCACACCTGCCATCGGTGAGACAGCACCTGCTCTGAAATTTGTGATGGAGCGAGCAATGGCACCACTAGAAGCAAAGCCGCCAAACATGGATGACAATACATTTCCGGTTCCTTGCCCTAAAAGCTCACTATTTGGGGAATGACGCTGACCGGAGAGATTATCCAAGACAATGGCACAAAATAGAGATTCAATAGCAATCAGCACCGCTAAAGTAAACGCAATGGGTAGCAATTCTTTTAACATCTCCCACATCGCCGGCAATGTCATATGAGTTAACTGTTGAATAACGACTGAAGATTGCAAGCTAGGCAGGTTGTGAGGAATTTCTGCAAAGATATCACCTACCGTTAAAATTTGTGCCCCCTGTTGATTCCAATAGAAAGTAATCAAGGAGGCAATAATCAACCCTGGCAGGTGACCAGGGAATTTAAAGGGTAAACGTGACCAACCTAACATAAACATCAAAGTCGCAACGCCGAGTAAGGTACTCTCCCAATGCCAATCAACCATGCTCTGTCCCATGACATAGAGCCTTTCTAAAAAGTCAGTGGGTAATTCGGTAATTTGCAAACCAAAAAAATCTTTCATCTGTAACAGAATAATGAGCAAGGCAATGCCTGAAGTAAATCCAAAGACAATGGCTTCGGGGATATATTCTATCCAACGACCAAACCTTAGCAATGCCATCATCATAAGAATAAGACCGCCCAGGAATGAGACCGACATGACGCCAAAAAAACCATAGCTTTCGGCTACCGGAATTAACAAAATTACAAAAGAGGCGGTAGGCCCTGCAATACTATAGCGTGAGCCACCGGCAAGCGCGGTAAATAGACCGGCGACAATGGCTGTGAATAAACCATAAATCGGAGAAACCCCAATACCGGTTGTCAATGCCATGGAGATTGGAATAGTGAGAATGCCAACGGTCAAGCCAGCAATAATATCCTTACGTAAAGCATGACGGTCGTAACCATTTTTTTCAAAATAATCACGAATGCCGTAACCCATTTTTAAACTTGTAAGATTATTACTTTGTGACATTTAAGACCTGTTATAGAAGTTTGTTATAGATGATTACTGCATTAAGTAAGCACTTGCAGTAAAGCATTACTGTTCTGCAATTTTAGCAATGACATAGCCAGCTAGCATAAGACCGAATATACCAGGCATATAACTCGCCGTACCATTGACTACCCTACCACGAGCACCCTCTATTTCTTCCATTGGCCCTGGCTCTTTAGGAATTTCCGTAGAGAAGACCGTCATAACGCCTTTTTTAATGCCCTGCTTTTTCAAGCGCTGCCGCATATTTCTTGCTAGGGCACAACCATGGGTTTTAGAAATATCACATAACGCAATTTTGCTCGGATCAACTCTTCTACCCGCGCCCATACTGGATACTACTGGCAGACCTTTGTTATAAGCGGTCGCTACTAAACTTACCTTGCAATTTAAACTATCAATGGCATCTACTACATAGGTATAAGGAAAAGAGAGTAAGTTATCCATATCTTCTGGGCGAATAAACGCTTTAGAAACATTTACCTTGCAGGCGGGATTGATATCGGCAATACGGGCTTGCATCACTTCAGCTTTATTCTGACCAATCGTAGAATCCAAAGCGATAATTTGACGATTCTTATTGGATGCAGAAACCTCATCGTGATCAATAATTGTGAGCTCACCAACTCCTGCGCGAGCCAATGCCTCTATAACAAAACCACCAACACCACCGACACCTGCAACCAGTACATGAGCTTGGGACAACTTTTCTAAGCCCTGCTCTTCAAAAACCAATAAGCTTCGTTCAAATAAAGGGGAGTTAAAATCCATTTAAAATCCTTAATTAATAACAGTCGTTTTCTATTTAGTCGACTCTTAATAACTCGTTTAATTTATGGCAAAGCCAGTTTTGGCTCAACAAGGCAGAATGACGCAATGCTATCTAGATAACATAAGACATTCTAACGCTGTGGAGTGAAAACTGGCGCAGCCCCTTTCTCGACTCTGCAGCCGAGTTCTTCGTGTCGGTGGGCGTTTAAGCAGGCATGCTCGTTGTTGTGAATCTGGATAATGGAATAACCATTATCTGCAATCCACGCCTAGAGCCTGCCTGCTTAAACGTCCCACATAAATTTAAACGAGTTATTAAGAGTCGACTATTTACAAAAAGATTGATTCTGCTGTCGATGTGGTTTGCTGAATAACATCCTCAACAGAACATTTTTTAATCATACTAACTTGCTTGGCAACATCAAAAATATCACTTAACTCGGCTTGCTTCGATTGTGGCAGCAAAACATTGGGGTAATCAGTTTCCAGAACAAAATAATCTAAAGGAAAATAGGCAAGCATCTCCTGATAACGGCGTGCATTAGGACGGCAAGAAACACCATTAACACCAATCTTATAACCTAAATCAATATAACCTTTAACGAGCTCAATACTGCCACCTAAGCCATGCAAGACACCCTTCTTGGTGAAATCCATTTTTTTTAATAAAGCATACATATCACCATGTGCTTTTACACAGTGTAAGGAGACAGGTAGATGGTATTCTTTAGCCAAATACAGTTGAGTCTCTAAAAGCTTTATTTGCTCTGCTTTAAAACCCTTATATTGCGATGAATAGTCCAATCCGATTTCACCTAGGGCGAATATTTTATGTGTTTGTAATAGTTCTTCTAATCGATGAATACTGTTTTGGGAATCAGTCTCTACAAACCAAGGGTGAATACCAACTGCAGGAAGAATATTAGAGTGATTTTTATGAATATCTATAGCTAGAACCCAGTCATCAGGCTTCGTAGCGACATTTAAGCAGAAATAACTTGGTAACTCAGGAGCTGAGTTGAGATGAGCATGGGTATCAAAAACGTGAATATTCATGAATTCACATTATAGAAAGTTATTGAATAGTAGATATAAAAAAACCGGCTAATGCCGGTTTTTTTATTCAGAGTTAAATTACTCTGCGTCGTCTGTTGCTTCAGCGACCGGACGGTCAACCAATTCAACAATAGCCATAGGTGCATTATCACCAGGGCGGAAACCACATTTAAGAATGCGGATATAACCACCTGGACGAGACTGGTAACGTGGACCGATCTCTTCAAATAATTTACCAACAGCTGCTTTGTCGCCTAAACGCGCAAACGCAGTACGACGATTGTGAACGCTGTCGTTTTTAGCAAGCGTAATCAAAGGCTCAGCAACTCCGCGAAGTTCTTTTGCCTTAGCAACCGTAGTACGAATCACTTCATGTTCGATAAGTGAAGCAGACATGTTTTTAAACATTGCCTTACGGTGTGAGCTGTTACGATTTAACTTACGACCTGTTTTACCATGACGCATGATAGCTTCCTTATATTATGCTGACTCTTTACTTACCAACGATGATGGTGGCCAGTTTTCTAATTTAGTACCTAAGCTCAAACCACGCTGTGCAAGAACATCTTTGATCTCTTGCAGTGATTTTTTACCAAGGTTAGGTGTCTTAAGTAGGTGCGGCTCAGAGCGCTGTACCAAGTCACCAATGTAATAGATTTGTTCCGCTTTCAAACAGTTAGCTGAACGTACAGTTAATTCTAAATCATCAACTGGCTGCAAGAAGATCGGATCAAATTCATTCTCTTCTTCTTCTGGAGCAGCAACTTCACGATGCTTAAGATCAACAAAAGCATTAAGTTGATAATGTAAAACAGTTGCAGCTTGTTTGATCGCATCTTCAGGATCAAGAGTTCCATCAGTAACTACATCAAGAATCAATTTATCCAAATC
>JAASTL010000170.1 GCA_021767305.1 Piscirickettsiaceae bacterium
GGATGTCCACCTACACAAAGAAGACTAAGCCTCTTCTTGTTTAAAAGAACCGCCTTAATGGCGGTTTTTTTGTGCTTGAATGTTGCTTTACGTAAAGCTAAAACGCATACAATAGCGCCATGGATATGACCGAACAAATCTTACTTTTTATCGTTTCACTCGTTGCCAACTTGTTTTCTGCATTGGCCGGCGGGGGAGCGGGTCTGTTGCAACTGCCAGCGTTACTGTTCTTAGGATTACCCTTTGGTGTTGCTTTAGCCACGCATAAGGTCGCCAGCGTGTTTTTAGGTTTAGGTGCGACGGCAAGGCATCTGCGCTCTTCAACCTATGATTGGAAATTCTCAGCCTTTATTTTGGCAACCGGGTTGCCTGGCGTGGTGTTAGGTGCAAGTTTTATTTTGCAGTTGGATGATCGCTTAGCGCAAGGTTTACTCGGCTTATTAACCTTAGGGTTAGGTATCTATTCTTGGGTTAAGCCAGAGCTTGGGCAACTTTCAGTTCAAGCTAATCGTGACATTCAAGGATTGTTAATTGGTGGTTTAGTGTTGTTTTTTATTGGTGCTTTAAATGGCTCCTTAACTTCCGGAACCGGCTTGTTTGTAACCATCTGGTTGGTGCGTTGGTTTGGTTTAGATTATAAAACCGCAGTGGGTTACACCTTGATCTTGGTAGGGGTTTTCTGGAATGGCTCCGGTGCAATTACGCTGGGTATATTAGGAGATATAGAGTGGAGTTGGCTGCCAGCGTTGATATTAGGTTCTTTGATTGGGGGTTATTTAGGTGCCCATTTTGCTATTGTAAAAGGTAATAAATTGGTGAAAAGGAGTTTTGAGCTGGTGACGATCTTAGTTGGGGTTTCATTGCTGTTTAAAGCTATCGCATAACTTACTTTGTAGGCCATATTAATAAAAAGTTCAGCGAGCTAGATATACATTATTTCAGTTACCAAACCTCTTTCTAGTAGGCAATAAAAAACCCGCATTAAGCGGGTTTTTTGGTTCAAGCAAAATTGACTATTTCACAATCTTAACTTGTATGTCGAGATGCTTATTCAACAATCTCAACTTCTACGCGACGGTTGTCAGCGCGCCCCGCTTTAGTTGAGTTATCTGCGATTGGAGCAGACTCACCCATACCTGAAACGGTCATACGGTCAGCAGAGATACCTTTACCAGCTAGGTAATCAGCAACGTCTTGCGCACGTTTTTCTGAAAGTGCTTGGTTATAAGACTCTGGACCCATGCTATCAGTGTGACCTGTAATAGAAACTTTACTGTCAGTGACTTCGTTCATGTAGTCAGCGAATTCATTCAACTCTGGAATTTCAGATTTCATTAAGTCTGCATCATCAAAGTCAAAGTGTCCAACAAACTTAGGTGGAACTGCTGGTGCTGGAGCTGGCTCTGGAGCCTTAACAACTGGAGCTGGTTTTGGCTTAGGAGCTGGAGCTGGTTTTACTTCTGGTTTTGGTTCTTCCCAACCTTCGCATTTTGCGATTGCTGTCTCTTTAGTCCAATGGATTGAACGCCAGCAACGATTTGAGCTGTCGCGAACAATGCGGCCTTGAGAGTCAACAACATATGCTGAAGTACCTTCAGCCATGATGTCACCTTTTTCTTCTACAGAAGAGTGTGCAGTTGCACCGGTAGAAACAGCCATGGCAATGATGGCAGCAAGAGGAAGCATTTTTGTTTTCATGAGTTTATCCTTTTGTGAATTGTACAAATAACAATTTCAATTCAAATATAACATGAAGTTTTATAAGTGCATAGAAAATTGCACTAAAAATCTGTGAAAAACCGGTAGTATTTTAAGTCTTGATAATAGATTATTGATCTAATGGCATTTAAGCGCTTTTTGCGACCGCTTTTATGTCTTTTGGAGTAATAAATTGTTTGAGGTGACCTGAGCCAGATTCAATTGATGACCAGTCACTCGGCAGAATAATGTGGGCTAATGAACAGGTCGGGAAAAGTTGGGTTTGGGGTTCTTGTTGACGACTAGTGAGATAGTGAAGCAGGCTCTCCAATCCAGGATTATGACCTACCAACATAATACGTTCTGCATAAGGTGCTTCGGCTAGGACTTTAAGAAGTTGATCCAACTCTGCAAGGTAGAGCTCTTCAACGGTAATCACCGAAACACTGCATTCATTACACAGTCTTTTAAAGGTCTGTTGTGCTCTGAGTGCTGGGGAGACTAAGACCAAATCTGGCATTAGATCATTGCAACCCAGCCAAGCACCAAGTTTACAGGCGTTCTTTTTACCTTTGCTAGCTAAAGGACGATCAATATCTGCTATATCATCATCTTTCCAATCCGATTTAGCATGTCTTAAAAGCATCAGTTCGCGTAAACGATTTGTCACTTACTTATTTACCTGTATTAAATAGCCAAGGTTTGCCTTAATATTGGGCTTTGGCTGTAACTAAACTAATTAATACCGTACTCTTTTCTATAAGCCTTCATGGCTTCTAGGTACTGAGCACTATCGGCATTATCAGAGTTTTCCAAGTAGTTAATAATATCGTTTAGGTCGATAATACTCACAACCGGAATACTGAACTCTTTTTCAACTTCTTGTATTGCTGAGAGGTTCGATTTACCTTTTTCCATGCGATCTAAAGCGATAACAACCCCTGCTGGTTCGGCACCATTGGCGGTGATGATATCCATTGCTTCTCTAATAGCCGTGCCTGCAGTAATAACATCATCAATTATCAATACTTTACCTTGCAAAGCGTGACCGACGATGTTTCCACCTTCACCGTGATCTTTCTTTTCCTTGCGGTTAAAAGAGTAGGGCTTATCGGTAGCAAAGTCATTGGCTAGGCTGACACTGGTGGTAGCGGCTAAAGGAATGCCTTTGTATGCTGGGCCAAAGAGCACATCAAACTCAATACCAGAGGCATTGATTGCCGAGGCGTAACCTTTGGCTAAAGTAGCAAGCTGAGCACCTGTGTTGAAAAGACCTGCGTTGAAAAAATATGGGCTTTTACGGCCCGATTTGAGGGTAAACTCGCCAAGCTTCAGAACACCTGTTTGCATGACAAATTCAATAAACTGATTTTTATCCATTGATTTTGAATTTCTTCATTTTGTAGGAATAGGAATTATAGTACTTCATTCTTTTTCAGGCTAGCAAACAGAATAAATTAATTAGTAATATCAAATAATTTATTGTGCGCCCTCTGCCCAGTTTTTAAGCTGTTGAATTTCATCGGCCCAGATATCAGGGTTAATAGTTTCTAATGTCATGGGGATATTATCTATGCGGCTATCTTGCATAAGTTTTTTAAAAGGTTCCCAGCCTATTTCACCCTCACCTAAGCTATGGTGCCTATCTTTTCGTGAGCCGAGCGCGACTTTGGAATCATTAATATGCATGCCTTTTAGAAATTCAAAGCCTACGGTATCGGCAAAATCTTGCATGACGCCAGCATAATCATTTTTTAAATCGTATCCTGCGGCATAAGCATGGCAGGTATCAATACAAACGCCCACCCGAGATTTGTCCTCTACCTTATCGATAATATAGGCCAGCTGTTCATGTCGATAACCCAAGTTAGAGCCTTGCCCTGCGGTGTTTTCCAGTACCGCAATCACCCCCGAGGTTTGATCTAAGGCAAAGTTGATTGACTCGGCAATGTAATCCATACACTGGGTTTCACTGATTTCGCGCAGATGGCTGCCTGGATGAAAATTGAGTCGATCAATGCCAAGTTGCTGACACCTTTCAAGTTCATCAATAAAGGCATCCAAGGATTTTTGACGTTTGTCTAAATCAGGGTGACCCAGATTGATTAGGTAGCTATCGTGGGGGAGAATTTGCCCCGTTTGGTAGTTGTATTTTGCACAGTTCTCTTTGAAGGCATCAATGCTTTCAGGCGTTAATGGTTTGGCCACCCACTGGCGTTGGTTTTTGGTAAATAGAGCAAACGCGGTGGCGCCAATTTCATGTGCTCTAACAGGGGCATTTTCAAC
>JAASTL010000171.1 GCA_021767305.1 Piscirickettsiaceae bacterium
AAAACGGTCACCAGTAATACGTCCAAAAGCATCATTAATACTTTTAAAACGATCCAAGTTGATATTAAGAATGGCGCTGAACGTTTTATGGCGCTCGTGAAAACGCATGTGACTGTTGATGTGTTCAATGGCGAGCTTACGATTTGCCAGCCCCGTCAAACCATCATAAAAAGCCATGTGCTCAATCTGTTCATGCGCTTCTTTGATTTCGTTGATGTTCTGGATGACCACCACAAAATGCTCTAGGTTTTGATCTTTATCCAACAGCATGGAGATGCTCATGGCAGCATGTAAAGATTCCTGCGATGGGCTGCTAATCTCGACCTCGCCATACCATTTAAGTTCTTTATGCAAAGTGCTTAAAATCTGCTGAGAATCTTGGTGGCCACTCACATGATTTTCCAGCCATTCAAGTAGATTAATTTTTTTACTCTGCTCATGAGTTAAACCACTCATCTCTTTGAAAGCGCCATTGGCTTCTATTAGATAGCCTTTATCGTTAGTAATAAACTGAGCATTAAAGTTGTTAAAAGCCGCTTGCATAAGCCTCTTTTGCTCAGTTACCTGGCTTTGTAAGGAGCGATCATAAATTAACAATAACAGCTGTTTGACTTCCCCTTTAGCATTACACAAACATTTTGCACTCAGCATTAAAGGAATGCTTTTCAGGGTTTTAGGGTGGTTAAACCAGATATCGACTTCACGAGGCTCAGTGATCTTATCCGTCATGATGCACTCTAACCAGTGATGCAGTTTAAAACGGATAGAAGCTTTACGGTTTTTATAGAGGCGAATCGGATCTTCCGGATGATACGCCTGAGTAATCATCAGCAAGCTTTGCGCGTGACTATTGATGTGTCTTATGGATAAGTTTGGCTGAAAAACAATAATGCCTTCGTGAATGGCTTCGAAAATTTCGAGTCTATTGTTTTTTTCTTCAGTAAGTTTTTGAACCTTTTTTTGAAGTTTATGCAGCCGTTGGTCGGGGTCGTTCATCTGGTTTTTATAAGAATTATTATCATTTATGTTCAGTGATTTTAACGGAAAATAAATGTAAATAAATTACGAATAAATACTCAGTAAGGGTAATTTTTTAAAAAAAATTTATGCCTTGCAATAAATAAAATTAATTGCAAGGCATATGCAAAACTTATTCTGCATAAATAATACTTGGTAACCAAGTCACCAGCTCAGGCCAAATAGCGAGCACCCCCAGCATACTTAATTGAATCAGAATAAACGGTAAAACCCCTTGATACAGGTCTTTAGTTTTCAGTTCAGGTGGGGCAACACCGCGTAAATAGAACAGAGCAAACCCAAATGGAGGAGTTAAGAATGCCGTTTGCAGGTTAATGGCAATCATAATACCGAGCCAAATCGGGTCAACGCCCATCATCAATAGAATCGGCGCTACCACCGGCACCACCACATAGGTGATTTCAATAAAGTCGAGGAAGAACCCAAGAATAAACATCAACACCATCACAATCAGCATGGCGGTAAATACTCCGCCCGGCAAATCGGTGAGTAATTCGGTAATCAGTTCATCTCCACCCAAGCCACGGAACACCAAAGAGAAAAAAGCTGCTCCAATAAAAATCAGGAAAATCATGCTGGTGACTTTAAGGGTGTTTTGCATTACGGTTTGTAAAACATCTAAGCTTAAACGACGATTCGCGGCTGCCAATACCAAGGCTCCCAAAGCACCTAATGATGCCGCTTCTGTAGGCGTAGCGAGCCCGCCTAAAATGGAACCTAAAACCAGTAATATTAGTAGAAGAGGTGGTAAAAGGCTTTTAATTACACGTAAACCTAAACCCGGTTCAACCGTTAACTCGGCTGAAGAAGGAATGGTTTGCGGCTGGGCAAAGGCTTTATACAGCAGATACATCATATAGGCTGCCACCAACATTAAACCTGGCAAAAGGGCACCAACAAACAGGTCGCCCACAGATAGGGTTTCTGGGGAAAAAATGCCTTGGTTAAGCTGCGCTTGTTGGTATGAGGATGACAGCACATCTCCCAGTAGAATCAATACAATTGATGGCGGAATGATTTGCCCAAGCGTACCGGACGCACAAATAGTTCCGCTTGCGACCTTAGGGCAATAACCTTGCTTAAGCATGGTTGGCAGGGCGAGCAAACCCATGGTCACCACCGTCGCACCGACAATTCCGGTACTGGCGGCAAGTAATGCACCCACAATCACCACGGCAATGCCAAGACCACCGCGAATACCTTTCATCACTTCTTGCATGGTTTGCAACAGGTTTTCGGCAATTTTTGATTGTTCCAGCATAATGCCCATAAACACAAACAAAGGCACCGCAATTAGGGTTTCATTGCTCATAATGCCAAAAATACGGTTTGGAATACTCTGCAGAAACGCCATATCGAAAGCGCCAATTAAATTGGCAAACAGCGCAAATAAAAGGGATACGCCGGCTAAGGTAAAGGCAACTGGGAATCCAACTAAGAGTGCGATAAAGACTAATGCAAACAGAACTAAAGCTAACCATTCCATTACAGTTTGCCCTCCAGCTCTTCTTCATTGTAGTCAGCGACTTCAGCAAATAAGAACAGATAAGATTGCGCCATCACAGAGAAGATTTGCAAAATGACTAGCACAGCCATCACTAAAATCAGGCTTTTCAAAACATAAAGAAACTCTAAACCACCCGCTTCAGCAGAGCCTTCATGAATTTGCCAACTGGCAGCAACATAATCCCAGCCAGACCACATAATAAATATCATCACCGGCAGGCTAAATAACACACTACCAATCAGGTTTACCCAAGCACGACGCTGTTTGGAAAACTGGCTATAAAACACATCCACTCGCACATGTTGGTTGTGTTGATAGGTATAGGCAATACCCAACATAAAAAGAATGGCGTGGTTATACATAATGCTTTCTTGTAAAGCAATAGATCCTGTATTGAATGCGTAGCGCAGAACCACCACCAAAGCGGTGATTAAAACCAGAGTCAGACTACCCCAGGCTATGAATTTGCCAAATTGGTCTTGTAGTCTGTTTTGATGAAAAACATATTGATTTAAAAGATTGGAAAGCGGCATATCATGCAGTGAAATTAATTGAATTGCCGCTATTTTAACTGTTTGTGTAAATAAAGCCTAATTTAGGGTGTTAAGTTTGAGTTCTCATCAAGCGACTTTCTATCTTCTGGCAAAGTGGCTCTCTTTGTCTCTATCTTTTTGGCCTCGGATTTTTCTTGGATTATTACGCTCGGATTTAGCCTCTTCATAACGTTTGGACTGACGCGGATTACGAAATTCTTTGGTTTTTTCAACGCGTTTTGGCGCACGATAAACGGTTCTTTTTTCCACTCTTTTTTCTTTCACCACTTTTTGGGTCACTACTCTCTTACGGTCATAGTCACGTGGGTGATTGCGTTCAGCCCTGCGCACGTCTTTTCTGATTTTTGTGCGAACATCTTTTCGTACTTCTTTGCGTACGATTTTAGAGCCTAAAATCGGTGTGCTTTTGGGCTTTGAATAATGTTTTGGTTTGGAATAATACTTAGGTTTTGAATAATACTTAGGTTCATGCTTTTTATAATGTCTTTGATTGCTGTGAACTTGTTTGTGACCGTAGTAATCTGGTTTATGGACCTTTCTATGCTGAACCACTTTGGGTACAACAATGGTTTTGTGCACAGTGGTATGCTGACTATAAGCAGGGTGATAGTAAGGCGTAGACCTGACTACGATGGTTTCATGATGAATCGGTTTGTGATGACTATGAGCATGGCCGCGGATATCAACCGAATGGTACATACACCCCGACAGCCCGCTAATGGCAAATAATGAAAATAGTAAAACCGCTAACTTTCGCATGGCTAAACTCCTTAGGAGGACAGTGGTCAAAGTCGCAGAACTGAGAGCCAGAGGACTGATGCACTTGCACTTGACCTTGCCCCAGGTGCTCTGATGC
>JAASTL010000172.1 GCA_021767305.1 Piscirickettsiaceae bacterium
AACTACTACAACGACGCTGATTATGTTGCGCGTGGTTTTGGTACGCCTATCGCTGAAGCGGCTCTAGAAAAGTGGAACATCGTTGTTGACGGTGATGGTAAAGGTCTTCCAGACGCTTCAGTAGGTATGACTGTAGAAGAAGGTGGAAAAATCTACGTTCAGTTCTGTGGTATGTGCCACGGTGAATTCGGTGAAGGTGCTAAAGGTTACCTACCTCTAGCAGTTGATGAAGATCTAACAACTTCTGACTTCTTCGCTCCAGCACCAATGAAAACGGTTGGTAACTACTGGCCATATGCGACGACAATCTTTGATTACATCCGTCGTACAATGCCTTTCTGGACTCCAAACGCGCCGTTCATCGGTGATGCGGGTTACCTAGGTATGACTGGTTACATTCTTCAGTCTAACTACGTTCCTATGGATGATGAAGGTACAGAACTAGAAGACGATACTTTCTTCAACTCTGAAGTACTTATGAAAATGAACAAGTACATGACGAACCAAGGTAACTTCTTCTGTGATCACCGTCCTGTTATCCACAACGCTCGTTGTATGGAAAACTGTGCACCTGAGACTGTAGGTGATGGTACTGGTGATATCCAGAACTATCGTCAAGCACGTCGTCTACCAGATGGTACTCCTCAGTACAACGTTACTCAGCGTTTACATGAAGATAAGCCAGGTGTAGGTCACTCAGGAATGTAATTTTTAAGCGGCTAAAAGTCGCTTAGAACTTCAATCTCTACGTTGGAAATTATTCACTTACACATGTAAGCTCATTATTTCCGCCTTGATCTTGAAGCCTAAGCAAGCTTTTATCCTGCTTAAAAACTTCCACAAAACCCGCTTTATCGCGGGTTTTTGTGTTTTGAGAAAATGAAAAAGCTTCTTTCGAGAGTAAGCTCCCTCATCTTCATTGTCTTAACAGCACTATCCGAGCTTTAAGTAAGTAACAATATGTTCCAAAAGCCCGCTATATGCGGGCTTTTTGCGTTTTTGAGAAAGACCACTTTCCTCTTTTAGTAAGTTGGTTTGGATATGGCCTTGATGAATCCCTCCAACCATTTAAATCTTTAGTCATTGATAGTTATAAGCGCAAGACCTATAACTCCATAATCTATTCACTTTCTTTAGACTAATTTTATTTATTACTTACCACTAAATTTTTTATGTAAATTCATTGAGTTAAGGCATTTAAATTATTGAATCCTTATATGATTTTGTGTAGAATCCGTTATTCCCAGTTGGATATAACGCTAGGTATAAAATTATTATTATGCGTAAAGAATTAATAGACCCATTTAACCGTAAAATTGAATACGTCAGAGTCTCGGTAACCGATAAATGTAATTACCGTTGTGGCTACTGTATGCCTGAACAGGGTGTGCATCCTGATGGCCGTCATACTGAATACCTTTCGTATGATGAACTAGCACGTATTATCAAAGCGTTTGTTAATCTAGGCGTAGCTAAGGTTCGTATTACTGGTGGTGAGCCTTTAGTACGCAAAAACCTATCTGAATTGGTGTCTGAAATCAGTCAATATGAAGGCTTAGAAGATATTGCCTTATCGACTAATGCACACCATCTAGGACGAGAAGCAGAAGCTTTGCATAAAGCAGGAATTACTCGAACCAATATTTCAATCGATTCTCTAAATCCAAAGCGTTTTAATAAAATTACACGTGGCGGAGACCTAGAAAAGGTATTGGCTGGGGTTGATAAAGCCTTAGAAGTTGGTATGAAGCCAGTTAAATTCAACATGGTTGTGATGAAAGGTACTAATGATGATGAAATCGAAGCCATGGTGGACTATGGTCTAGAGAAGGGCGTTGAAGTTCGTTTTATTGAAACCATGCCTATTGGTCCAGCCGGTGTTTCTATGATGGATCAGCACTATCCTGCAGATAAAATTCTTGCTCGAGTCAAAGCGCATGTTGGTACAGATCTGATTCCATCGGCAGGCAAATCTCATGATGGTCCTTCGCGTAACTTCACCATTGCCGGAACAAACACACGAATTGGTGTAATTTCAGCGGTATCACAGCATTTTTGTGAAACCTGTAACCGAGTGCGTTTGACGGCTAAAGGTGTATTAGCACTCTGTCTTGGTCAGGAAGATTCAGTTGACCTACGCACTCCTTTACGTGAAGGCATTAGTGATCAAGAGTTAGAAGAGCTAATTGAGAAGGCAATGCTGAAAAAGCCAGAAAAACATTTCTTCAATGAGAATGTTCATAATATTGAGTTTAGACAAATGGTTCAGTTGGGTGGTTAGCCCGTTTTGAATGGAGTAAAAGATGATTAATGTACTTTATTTTGCCAGCTTTAGAGAAATGCTTGGTAAAGCAGATGAGCAAATCAAAATTGAGAATGCGACGGTTGAAGAGTTAATTCACTCTCTTGCTGAACGCGGAGAAAACTGGGCTCAGGCGTTACGTGATAACCAAAACCTCCAAATTGCCGTGAACCATGATATAGCAAGCCGTAAAACCGCTATTAAAGCGGGTGACGAGGTCGCTTTCTTTCCACCAGTAACAGGTGGCTAAGTTTCCATGAGTGAATTTCCTTTTATCAAAATCCAGCAGGAAGATTTTGATTTAACAACCGAAGTTGCTAATTTACGAAAAGGTCATAAGGATATTGGTGCGGTTGTGAGTTTTGTCGGCACCGTTCGTGATATCAATGAAGGCGATGAAGTTTCTATTCTAGAGCTAGAGCACTATCCCGGTATGACCGAAAAGGCGTTAGAAAAAATCCGCCTTGAAGCACACGAACGTTGGGATCTAGATGCTACTTTGATAATCCATCGAATCGGAAAAATGTATCCTTGCGATCAGATTGTTTTAGTAGCAGTGGCAAGCCGTCATCGAGAAAACGCATTTTATGCATCCCATTTTATTATGGATTACCTCAAAACCAATGCACCCTTTTGGAAAAAAGAGACTTTACCAAATGGTGAAGAGCGCTGGGTTGATGCAAGAGTATCGGATAAGGAAGCGGAAAAACGCTGGGCACAGTAACCTGCTGATATAAAGCAAACACAACAATTTATTAATTAAAGAATCTGTCATTCCCCCGTTTACGCGGGGTTTTTTTATTGAGAAGAAGTTATGAAAACCTTTGATGAAGCACTGCACTACTTACTCACAAAAGTCTCTCCAACGGCAAAAACCGAGAAAATCAGCGTTTTTAATGCATTGGGACGAGTTTTGGCTAAACCGATAGTATCGCCAGTCAATGTTCCGCCGCATGACAATAGCATGATGGACGGTTATGCCTTGCATAGCTTTGATTTAGAGCATAACGATACGTTTGAAGTAAGTCAGCGTATTCCCGCGGGTACAACGCCTGCACCACTAAAAACCGGAACTGCAGCACGAATTTTTACCGGCGCACCAATACCAGAAGGCGCCAATATTGTCATTATGCAAGAAGAGACGGAATCACACCCTGGTGACAAGGTAAGGATTACTGCCGATAAAACTAAACCAGGGCAAAACATTAGAGTCATTGGTGAAGACATTGCCGAAAACGCCACTATCTTAAAAGCAGGTCATAAACTTCGCCCGCAAGACCTAGGCTTAATAACGTCTATTGGTTTTAATGAAGTAGAGGTCTACCAGCCACTCAAAATAGCCACCTTCACCACGGGCGATGAATTGCTTGAACCGGGTGAAGCTCCACAGCCAGGTAAAATCTATAATGCCAACCGTTATGTATTGGCTGGTTTAGTTCCTCAATTAGGCTTTGAACTAATTGATTTAGGACGTGTAGAAGACACCCTAGAAGCCACTGTAGAAGCCATGCAGAATGCAGCCTCACTGGCAGATGTGGTCATTACCACCGGTGGTGTTTCCGTCGGTGAAGAAGATCATATCAAACCTGCAATCGAACAGCTTGGCGGTTTGGATATGTGGAAAGTCAAAATGAAGCCAGGT